>JBLHHD010000263.1:0-5070 GCA_047614605.1 Alteromonadaceae bacterium | reverse complement strand
TACCTATTTTACCTATTTTACCTATTTTACCTATTTTACCTATTTTACCTATTTTACCTATTTTATTACAAAATATAACCCTATTCTGCACGATGAGCCGAATAACTAGTTTATTCGGCTCATAATAAGCCATATAATGAGCCGAATAACTGGAGAAACGGCTCATGCAATATAATTGGCAACATCCCGACTGGCCCAACTTTTATTATCAGGCCGATCAGTCCCGTCAGGCGCTCTATCAATATGCGCTTGAAGCTGGCCGCTTGTCTGGTGGTATGAGTCAGTTAGAGGCCGGATCACATGACGAAGCTTATATTGACCTGATGGTTAATGAAGCCATCAATACCAGCGAAATTGAAGGCGAAAGGCTCAATCGGGAAGACGTCCGTTCATCAATAAAAAACTATCTGGGTTTAAGCACCACTTACGTCCGAATTGCCGACCCACGGGCCGAAGGTATTGCCAGCTTGATCGTCGATGTCAGAAAAACCTTTAACCAACCGCTCACCAAACAAAAACTGTTTCAATGGCAACAAATGGCGATTGTGCAACACCCTGCCCCATTGCTAAGGCCAGCGGTCGCTACGGGACAGTGGCGCACAACCACGTCTTCGATGCAGATTGTCTCTGGGGCAATTGGCTACGAAAAGGTTCATTTTGAAGCCCCGCCCTCAAGCGAAGTTGATAGCCAAATGGCCCGGTTTATTGAGTGGTTTAATGCCAGCCACCCGGCAACAGCAAACGATACACTGATCCCCGGCCCGGTCAGGGCGGCAATCGCTCACTTATGGTTTGAATCTATTCACCCATTTGAAGGTGGCAATGGTCGTGTGGGTCGCGCCATCGTCGAGCAAGCGTTGGCTCAAGATTTAGGCCATCCGCCATTATTAAGCCTGTCGAGCGAAATAGAAAAAGACCGCAACGGCTATTACGACACCCTTAATGCTGCCAGCAAGGCCAGTATGGATATCACGCCCTGGGTCAACTGGTTTGCTGATGCGGTATTACGAGCACAAAAAGATGCGGCGACAAAAGTGGATTTTATTCTAAAAAAAGCCAAATTCTGGGACTGTCACGGTCAAAGCGAACCGCCCTTAAATGAACGCCAACACAAGGTGATCAGCAAACTGTTTAAGGCCGGTCCCGAGGGGTTTGAATTTGGCTTAAGCGCCAAAAAATACATGGCTATGAGCGGATGTTCAAAAGCCACCGCCACCCGAGACTTGGCCGACTTGCTCGCCAGACGTTGCCTATATCGCCTCGAAGGCGGCGGACGTAATGCCCGTTATGGGCTTAAATTAGACCTATAGATAGCGAATCAATTAGACTTAGCTAGTGTTCATCCTCAAAGCACTCACTGACCAAAGTACGTATGCCAGTTAGCGCACCTTCTGGTGTCGCTTCTAACCAGCTCAAGCTGGGGAATTCGGTGCACAAACCAACATCCTCCTGATCTTCCTCTGACCAGGTCACTCTATACGTATATTTGTTAACTTCATTTTTCATTGTCTACCTCCAAACGCTCAATTGCCCTAAGCACCTGTTTGATTTAATCAGGTTTTGCCATAAATAAATGGTATCACTAATGATACTATTGTCAATTTTGAGAGACTGTGAAAGGTGATGAAAGCTTGGGGCAAGCATTTGTCATCGGCTTGTCATTGATTTGTCAAAAGCACAAACCAGTCCCTATAGGCTTAATATGATATGGCTAGACTAAACACCGATTTATCGTTACGCTTAAGTAATAAGCTAATCACTAAGAGTAAAGTCTCATTTTGGTAAAAACAAATACTCTGTCACCCTGGCTGTTTGCGAGTTTTCTTGGGGTGTTTGGTGGCTTGGTTCATTTATTCCCCATCTGGTTTTTGTCGAGTTCTGAATTTTTGCTCGGGCAAATTTTTCCACTGATCGTACTCATTCAGTTCGGGTTACGTTATGCCCTACTCTCAGCTAGCATTGCCTCTGCGTTTATCTGCTTTAAATGGAGTCATGCCTGGCCCGGGCTGGTCTTTTTGCTCGAAATTTTATGGCTAAATGCCTTTAGTATCAAAAGGCATCAGCCACTTTTAGGCTGGGGTCTGCTCTATTGGCTTATCATCGGTATTCCCCTGCTCGCGCTCATCGGTTATTTAACCCGTAATTTAACCCCGCTAGTGCTTGTCACCGCATTAGCCAAATATTTACTCAATGCGCTTTTATGTCTGGGTTTTGTTGATGGTATTCGCTTTTTCCTCCATGAAGGGTTTAATACCGACAACAGCAAGTTAACCCTCGAACATTTGTTACGTTATATCACCAGTTTATTGGTCGGTCTGGGGGTTTTGGTCGTTACAATTACCGTGATAAATAACAATAATAAACAACTGCAACTCAATATTCAGGCCGATTTACAAGCCAAATCCATCGATACCGCCAATATGGTCGATGAGTACCTTAATGCTCACAGTGCAGCCATCGCTGTTTTCGCCCGAAATATTGAACAAGGATTGTCAGCCGAGCAAACCCTCGATACCCTTGGTCAGTACTATCCCAACTTTTTAACCGCGCTGCTAACCAACAAAAAGGCGGATATCGTTCACGCTTATCCTGCCGAGTTAATGGCAACGGTTAAAGGTCAATTTGTTAATATTAAAGACCGCCATTATTTTATTGGCGCGATCAATAATCCGGTTAGTTACGTATCCCCTGCCTTTAAAGGGCGTGCTTTTGGCAATGATCCGATTGTCGCCATATCCCATCAAATACAAGTTGATGGGCAGTTTAATGGCATTATCGAAGGCTCGCTAAATTTAACCCGACTGGCAAGTTTAATTCCGCCAGCCTTTAAAGAGCAAGGCGACATGCTGATTTTGGATGCGCATAAAAACGTGGTTTTTTCAACCTTGCCCAAACAATTCCCCCCTTTATCGACATTAGAAGGCCCGCTTTTAAAGCGACTTTCGGATCCACAAAATGCAGAGCCACTAAGCAGCGGTGCATACTCTGGTAATGACACGATTGATCTGCAGGGGATCACCTATTTTGTTGAAAGCAGCACCTCAACACTTCACCGCTGGCAGGTCTTTTTTCTGCTTGATCGCACCTACGTAAATGCCATAGCAGCGGGTTCGTGGATGCAGGCGTTGATTGTCATGGGGTTAGTATTAGCCATAGTGATCTTTTTAATTGCCAAAATGAGCCGCCAGTTAGTCAAACCGATTAGCAAACTTACCGAACAAATACATTACTTTGATCCGACCCAAAAGCTCCCCGGCACCGACTTAACCGTTTTCTCATGGCGAGAAGTTTCACAGTTACAACACCAGTTCGTTGAACTCTCAGACAAGCTGGTCGATAGTTTCGGTCAATTAAAACAAAGCAACTTAAAAAACAGTCAATTAAACAGTCAATTACAGACGTTTAATCAAACATTGGCCCAGCAAGTTGAAGAAAAAACCAATGAATTACGAGAG
The DNA here is from genome assembly GCA_047614605.1 of Alteromonadaceae bacterium. Lineage (GTDB taxonomy): Bacteria > Pseudomonadota > Gammaproteobacteria > Enterobacterales > Alteromonadaceae > JABSOG01. Next base: position 1,615 of record JBLHHD010000263.1, on the reverse strand, counting down.
GCCGTCGAAGTCGCTAATAAAGCCAGCAAAGCCAAATCACAGTTTTTGGCCAATATGAGCCACGAAATCCGCACCCCGATGAATGGCGTGATAGGACTAGCCAATTTATTGCTCAAAGAACAAGGGTTGTCATCCCCCGTCACTGACAAAATCAACTTATTACAACGTTCAGCCAACAGCTTATTGCTGATCATAAACGACATCCTCGATTTTTCTAAAATCGAAGCAAACGCCCTAAAACTCGAACAACAAACAGTGGATTTAAGGGGGTTATTTAGCGAACAGGGCACAATTTTCAGTCTGTCGGGTCTAAAACCCTCAGTAGAATTTAAGCTTGAGTATATCAACGAGATACCCAAATTGCTCCGTACAGATCCCATTCGTATTCGGCAAATATTATCCAACTTGCTCACCAATGCAGGCAAATTCACCAGCGTTGGCCGAATTACCCTGAGCGTTGAGTATCAGCCACAACAACTGATATTTGCCGTAACAGACTCCGGCATCGGCATCACTGAGCAGCAGCAACAGTCTTTGTTTAGTGAATTTACCCAGGCCGATATCTCAACCACTCGCAAGTTTGGCGGTACCGGTTTGGGTTTGACGATTTGTAAACGTCTGGCCATACTCTTTGGCGGTGGTATAGTTTTGACCAGTGAAGAGGGTAAAGGCAGTTGCTTTAAGGTCACCATTCCCGTCGAAGAAGTCAGTGAAACCGCCACACAAAACGTGCCGGTCGTATCGGTCAGCGATTTATCACAAAGCAAAATGCTGTTGGTTGAAGACAGTATGATCAATCGTATCGTCGCGATGGCAATGCTGGAGCGATTCGATTGTGAGTTTACGGTTGCACAGGATGGTGTCGAGGCATTATCACAGCTTGAAGCCGGGTATGTGCCTGATGTCATTTTAATGGATTGTCAGATGCCCAATATGGACGGTTACCAATGTACTCAGGCCATTCGACAGAACCCCAAGGTCTATGGTAACCCGGTGATCATCGCTTTAACCGCCAATGCTTTTGAGGAAGATAAACAAGCTTGCCTCGATGTCGGTATGAATGACTTTATCAGCAAACCCTTTACCGAGGAGGTTTTGCGTACTCATATTGCCCAGTGGCTTAATCAACAAATCTAGCATTAACACTGCTAACAAATGACGCAGCTGCGGTTTAAACGCCCGGCAGCAGCCGTGACACTCAACTCCTCAAGCAAGGTTTCAGTACCTTTAATAAATTAAAATCAAACCTTTTCATTTAGATATTCCAAGTTAGAATAATACTCATCATAATAATTCACTTCTGTACATAATGCTAATCACGTAAAATACGCCTATATTAAGAGATTAGGAAGTAACCGATGAATAGCAAAAGCCCATTACCACTGTTGATATTAATGGTTATCTTTAGCCCGCTTGCCATTGATATTTTTTTACCTGCCCTGCCGTTAATGGCTCACGATATGGCGGTATCGTTAAACCAAATGCAATCTAGCATTATGGTGTTTATTTTGAGCATGGGTTTTGGTCAGTTACTCAGTGGTCCACTGGCCGACCGTTATGGCCGTCGACCGGTGGCACTTGCCGGTATTGTGATTTATGGCTTTTCATCTTTATT
>JBLHHD010000262.1:0-5076 GCA_047614605.1 Alteromonadaceae bacterium | reverse complement strand
GGTTATGACCGTGATCCTCGCTCAGTTGCCCATCGAGCCGAAGAATACATGCGCTCTATTGGTATCGCCGATGAAGTGCTGGTAGGTCCAGAGCCTGAATTCTTCCTGTTTGATGATGTACGTTTTAACACTGACATGAGTGGTTCTTACTACCACATCAACGACAAAGAAGCGGCTTGGAACTCAGGCACTACCTATGAAGAAGGCAACATGGGTCATCGTCCAGGAGTTAAAGGTGGTTATTTCCCGGTTCCTCCAGTTGACTCCTCACATGATTTTAGAAATGCCACTTGTTTGGTTATGGAAGAGATGGGACTGGTTGTTGAAGCTCATCACCATGAAGTGGCCACTGCTGGTCAAAACGAAATTGCCACCCGCTTTAATACCTTGGTTAAAAAAGCCGACGAAATCCAGATTTACAAATACGTCGTGCACAATATGGCTCACGCTTATGGCAAAACAGCCACGTTTATGCCAAAACCAATAGTTGGCGATAATGGTTCAGGAATGCACGTTCACCAGTCTTTGGTTAAGAATGGCGATAACCTGTTTGCTGGTGATAAATATGGCGGATTATCTCAAGAAGCGCTCTATTACATCGGTGGCATAATCAAACATGCTAAAGCTATCAATGCTTTTGCCAATGCTTCAACCAACTCTTACAAACGTTTGGTGCCAGGCTTCGAAGCACCGGTAATGCTGGCTTACTCAGCTGCTAACCGTTCTGCATCAATTCGTATCCCAATAGTTCCAAGCCCACGAGCACGACGTATCGAAGTGCGTTTCCCTGATCCAACAGGCAACCCTTACCTGGCTTTCACCGCTATGTTGATGGCTGGTCTGGATGGGATCAAAAACAAAATTGAGCCTGGCGAACCGATGGACAAAGATTTATATGACTTGCCACCAGAAGAAGCTGCCGATATTCCAACGGTTGCCGCATCACTTGAAGAGGCGCTTAATTGCCTGGACGCTGACCGTGATTTCCTCACCGTTGGTAACGTAATGAGCAACGATATGATTGATGCTTATATCAAACTTAAACGTGGTGATGTTGAGAAAATTAACATGACAACTCACCCACTTGAATTTGATTTGTACTATAGCCTGTAATTCTAAGCCTTAAATGCAAAGCCTTTAAAACCCCCAAAACATAAGCACAAACGAGCTCTTATGAAAAATTAAAAAGGACCTCGCGGTCCTTTTTTATTGAAAAAATAAGCGGTGTAGTTCGTGATTTTGATAAACACCGACTACAATGGACTGGATGATATTCTCGCTGAATTTAAACAACCTTTATCAAAGGTGATACCCCAATATGTGTGGATGGCCCAAAAGACTTTTCTTACTGTTATTACTTGCCCAGCTCAGCTTAGTTGCACTTGCAGGGCAAAAGAAAGTCTACAGCTGGCGCGATGAAAATGGGGTGCTAGTTTTTTCTGACAGCCCAAAAGAAGGCGCTAAAGAGGTGAACATCAGCAAACAAAGCGCAGCAATGCCAGCCACTGATACCAGCATCTTAAGACAACTGAGCAACACACCGGACAAACTAGTCAAAACCACGGTCAACATCACCCAACCACTCAATCAAAGTACCATCAGAAATACTGACGGGACCGTGATCATCATCGGCTTGGCAATCCCAAAGCTCAAAAATGGCTACCAGTTAAGCCTCAGTCTCAATGGCAAACGCTGGGGTAACCCACAACGTTCAGGACGGTTTATTCTGCGCAATATTGATCGGGGTGAACATCAGGTGGTAATGCACTTAAATAACGCGGCAGCCAAAACTGTTGCCAGTACTAAGGTTGTCACCTTTTATGTTCATCGGCCTTCGGTTAACCGCCCATGAAGCGGATAAATATGAGTTTCCTGGCACGTAATTTCTACGTGCTTAAAATCAAGGGCTTTATTTGGTGCAATATTATAACCAATCGATTAAGCTTCCTGCAACTGCACTATATTGGTGCAAAAGTTAAAAAGTGAACCCTGTGCCTGCACCAAAAAACAACCATATAATATTCAGTGCTGATAAAATTCTCAGAAGCATCGCCACTGCAATCATTGTTCTTGACGACAAGCTCAATATTGTTTTTACCAACAATGCCAGTTGTCAGCTGCTCGGCCAAAGTGAGAAACGCCTGATAGGTGCTCATTTTAGTCAATTGTTTCGTCATGTCTCATTGACTACCGATATTATCAACAAGGCACTGGATCAGCAAAAAGATTTCAGTGACAGTGAAGTTCATGCCGTTTTGTCTGACTCTCGACCCGTGTTACTCACACTCAATTGTTCAATAGTCAGCCGTCAGGGACAACTTTATGCCCTATTAGAATTCAGACGAATAGATGCCCAGCAGCGACTTATTCAAGAAAATCAGCACGAAAACCAACACCTTGCTGCAAGAGGGCTGATCAGAGGGCTCGCCCATGAGATCAAAAACCCCCTTGGTGGCATCAGAGGTGCAGCTCAGCTGCTACAAAGACAATTGACAGAGGATGATTTAAAAGAATTTACTGGATTGATCATCGAACAGTCTGACAGACTACGGAACTTGGTTGATCGACTACTAGGACCCAACAAACCACCTCAGTGGGAATACACCAATATTCATCTGGTACTAAATAAAACCCTCCAGCTGATCACCATAGAACAAGGCGACAGCCTGACCATCAAACGGGATTATGATCCCAGCATTCCCGACATCGCTGTCGACCCGCAGCTAATACAACAGGCATTGCTGAATATCTTCCGCAACGCAGTACAAGCGATGGATACCCATCAAGATCCTCCGGTACTGACAGTCTACACACGCATTAAACACCATCAAACCATTAATGGCCGTCAGCATAAAATTGCCTTGTCGGTGCAGATTATTGATAACGGCCCGGGAATTGCAGTGCAGCTGGCAGACACACTATTTTTCCCATTGGTTACCGACAAACCGGATGGCAGTGGTCTGGGGTTATCCATTTCACAAACCCTAATACATCAGCATGAAGGCCGCATTGATTGCGACAGCTGGCCGGGGCATTGTCAGTTTTCACTGTTGATCCCGTTTAAATCAATTAACGAAGTAACGAGGTAAGAATGATTAAATCATCGGTTTGGATCATTGACGATGATGACTCTATTCGCTGGGTATTAGATAAAGCTTTATCAACTGACCACATTCAGGTCAGTTGTTTTGAAGATGGTTTGGCATTGCTCGCGCAACTAGAGGTTCAAGCACCTGATGTGATCATCTCTGACATCAGAATGCCGGATATTGACGGTTTATCGTTGCTGGGTAAAATTCACCAACTGGTAGAGGACTTACCGGTGATCATCATAACAGCCCATTCTGACCTGGATACCGCCGTTAATGCTTATCAAAGTGGTGCTTTTGAGTACTTGCCCAAACCCTTTGATATTGATGATGTTATCGAAGCCGTACAAAAAGCACTTGATCAGGTCAAAGAAAAAAAACGCGCCAATAATACACTGCCATCCATCGCCCCATTACAAACCGATATTATCGGCGAAGCTCCAGCCATGCAGGAGGTTTTTCGTGCTATTGGCCGCTTGTCTCGTTCCAGCATCAGTGTATTGATTAATGGCCAATCGGGTACTGGTAAAGAACTTGTTGCCCAAGCATTACATAAACATAGTCCCCGTAGTGACGAACCTTTTATCGCGCTTAACATGGCTGCCATTCCCAAAGATCTGGTGGAATCAGAACTGTTCGGACATGAAAAAGGCGCGTTTACCGGTGCCAACGCCGTACGTCAAGGGCGTTTTACTCAGGCCGATGGCGGCACCCTGTTTCTTGATGAAATTGGTGATATGCCCATCGATGTACAAACCCGTTTATTAAGGGTTTTAGCCGATGGTCAGTTTTATCGAGTTGGGGGTCACTCACCGGTAGCGGTAGATGTGCGTATAATCGCAGCAACCCATCAAAATCTCGAAGAGCTGGTGCAGCTAGGACGTTTTAGGGAGGATTTGTTTCATCGCTTAAATGTCGTACGTATTCACTTACCTTCACTAACGGCCCGCAAAGCCGATATCCCCAAGTTGATTGAATACTTCTTATATCGGGCAGCTGCTGAGCTGGGGGTTGGAGCAAAAATGATCGCCAAAGAAGCAGTCCACTTTTTAGCTTCACTGCCTTGGCCTGGTAATATTCGTCAGCTCGAAAACACCTGTCGGGGTTTGACAGTAATGGCTAGTGGTAATGAAATTCAGCTATCCGATATGCCCGTTGAGCTACGAACCATGCAGTCACCAGACGGGGTTATTACACCTAACAATCAACAAAATGAACAAAATGAACAAAACAGTAATTGGCAGCAATTGTTAAAAAAGTCGATCGAATGCCAATTTAAAAGTAACCAAAGCAACATAATTGGTGATTTTATGCCTCAGTTTGAACGCATTTTAATCACCACTGCCCTTGAACAGTGTGGTGGCAAGAAACAACTGGCCGCAACCCGGCTTGGATGGGGTCGAAATACCCTGACAAGAAAACTAAAAGAATTGGATATTTAGTAGCTTTAGTGACCAGCAGTTATCGGTGAAATAAATACGCCCGGTTTTAAAGGCCTGCCGGCCATATTGAAAAAAATAATTTTCGCGCTGTTTTTTTATTAATGGCAATAGATCACGTAAACTATGGTCAATAGATCACAACGGTTCCTCTGTGTTCGGTTATACTACCCCCACAAAACTTTACCTCATTACCCACGAATTGCAGCTTGATAGACTTCGTTGCTAAAATAGACCCGGTATAATCGATAAAAACAAAGGGCACCACAAAACTTCAGGTGATATTTTTAGGTGCTGATGTAAGAAAGTCAGGGAATAACAAGGATTGGTATACGGTATTTAAATTAAAATAAAGGTCATTTCTGGCTCGAATGGACACCCTATGAAATACCATAAATGAATAAATTAAACGTGAGATTAGGCCCGATCTATTGTTATCCGTAAGCCTCTGCCAATTTGAGAAGCCGATAGGGCATTGGTAGCGTTTTTAGAGCCGAACGCATAAATCGAGGCCACATTTTATCACGCTCGAACCGACGATTGAAACG
>JBLHHD010000261.1:0-5081 GCA_047614605.1 Alteromonadaceae bacterium | reverse complement strand
ACCTATACTATACATTTGCAGATTTGTCCGGCAATGTTGCGATGATAGCTAAGTCACTTCAAAATGCAGGATTGAGTGGGAATTAAAATTGATTTTAGGTAATAGAAGCGCTTTTAAACCCACCCAAAGGAGCCCTTAAAACTAGTACTTGGCAGTCACTTGGGTATCCGTATAATTTTAAAAAACCTAAACGGGAATAAAAAATAAATGCAACTGAGCATTGGTAAAAAACTGGCAAGTGGCTTTGGTATTGTGATCATCGCAATATTCGTCGCAACCCTCTTAAACGTCTACCAACTAAGTAAGATGAAAGAAGGTCAGACACTAGTTGTTAAAGTCCGCTATCCGATTGTAATGGCCGGTAAAGACCTGATAAACGGCATGAATCAATCACTGGCTGCGCTAAGAGGTTACATGATCCTTGGTAGCGAACCACAAGCCGCACAAAAGTTTAAAACAGAACGTCAGCTAGCCTTGCAGAATATCGAAAAATCAATCACCTTTCTTGATGCCATTATTGATAGCATGGATAAACGCAGTATCAACATCATCAGTAAAATCAAACAATCCCTTAGTACTATCAAAGAGAATCAACAAGCCATTGAACACATCGCTCAAACACCCCAAAACCAGCCAGCCCTTGAGTTATTGATCGAAGATGCTGGTCCTAAAGCGAATCAAATGCTCGATCACCTGGGCAGTATTATTGAAATCGAAGCCGACCTTGATGCCGACGAAGAACGTAAAACCTTGTTAAAATATCTTGCGGACTCCCGGGGGGCTTTTGCTATCAGTGTGGGGAGTTTGCGTGCCTACCTCATTACCGGTCAAAGTACCTTTAAAGACCATTTTGATGCTAACTGGCAAATCAATACCGATGCCTTTCTCGAAATTGACGAAACCATTGACATGCTCACCGAGGAGCAACTCGCTTACTGGCAAAAATACGAAACCCTGCGGGAGCAATTTGCCCCGGTCTCCATTGAGATGTTTCATTTACGACTTAGCGAAAAGTGGAATATTGCCAACCACATGCTCGAAAATGACGTTGAGCCGCAAATTAAGACCATCTCAGCCTTACTCGACGAAATGACCCAACTGCAACAAAAAGAAGTCAACAATGACATCGAAACCCTCGACTACATTTTGGACTGGGTTTACATCATCATGATATTTGCCACCGTTTTGGCCATTTCTACCGGAGCCATTACAGGTACCATATTAAGCCGCAAAATTTCCGGCTCGATGAATTTGTTGGTCAAAGACGCCAGAGACATTGCCGAAGGAAATCTTGCCAGCGAACACTCTAATGAAAAAATCCGTTCATCAGGCGATGAGATTGGTACTTTAGCTACCAAGTTTTTTGATATGAGCCGCTCATTAAGTAACATGGTCTCAGCCGTTAAAGGCCATGGTATTCAAATGCGTATTGCCTCTTTTCAGGTGGCCTCCTTGTCTGAGGAAATACTCTGCGCCAGTCAGCAAGAAGAAAACCGCTCCGGTGAAGTCAGCGACGCCACACAAAAGTTGCTACAAGCTTCGCAAACGAATTTGTCTTTAGCCACTGAGGCATCAGAAGTGGTTAAAAGCGCCCAAGAACAAGCTAAAATAGGCATTGATGCGGTGGACTTAACCATTGCTGAAATGGAACAGTCGGTTAATGAGGTCAAACAAACGTCAAGAGAAATCGAAGCGCTTGACGAGGCCAGCCAAAAAATCTACAACATCACCGACACCATTCATCAAATTGCCGACCAGACCAACCTGCTAGCCCTAAATGCCGCGATAGAAGCTGCCCGGGCCGGAGAGCACGGCAGAGGGTTTGCAGTAGTAGCTGATGAAGTCAGGAAGCTGGCGAGCAAAACATCTGAGGCAACGGTCGAAATAACCGACCTGATTAAAATTCTTAAAGAAAAAGTCGAGCAGTCCATTGAAGCCATGGGCAGAGCCGCCAATCATGTTTATTCAAGTCAGGAAAAAGCCGCCATTACCGCCAGTGCAATCAATTCAATCGGCGACAGCATTGCCCATATAAGTACATCAAGCAGTGAAATTTGCGATGGTGCCGAAACCCAAATGGTCCAGCTGGGATTATTACAAGACAAACTCGCTCAGCTATTCGAAACCTTAAGGGAAGATGCCAGCCGGGCTGGCGCGGTGTCAATTATTGCCAAGGTATTGCATGGGGTGACCGAAAACGTCAATAGCTCACTGAACAAGTTTATCACCCTGCCCTACGAGCGTAATGACAGCAAAGTAGCAGGTGAAAGACGAAGTGAGCAACGGCTCGAAGGCTGTTTACGGGTCGAGATTTCTCAGAGTCAAAATGTCTATGAAGGGGTTACCCGTAACATCTCTGGTGATCACCTGGGGGTCGAATTGAGTTTGCCGCTCAACAACGATCAACCTTTGACGTTAACGGTATATTTACCTAATAACAACTTTATTGATTATAAAAATCAAACACCGTTAACCTTACGAGCAGTATTGGTTAGAAATACACAACAAGATTCTGTTTTTCAATATGCCTTCAAGATCAGTTGTGACCAGCCTCAACATCTTGAGCAGCTACGCGAAGCCTTCAATTTCTTCGAAGACAGCGGTAACACTTGATTAGTGCCCGTCCCAAAACACCGCTTGGGTACTGCCAAATGGCAGGGCGGGCACTATGCAGCATCGTCGTAAGACTTATTAATCAAAAAGTGATGATTCATGCCGATCACAAACTAAGTCGACGCACCGCGAGACATAGTGTTTCGGCCGGGCCGACACTTCGGATGAGAACTCATTAAAAGTTGCAGCCATCAAACGACATCTTGGGCAAGTAAACCATAGATACAGTCATCGATGTAATGATCGTCGACCATCGCGTTATGACGTAAGATGCCTTCTTTGAGAAAGCCATTTTTTTCCAGCGCCCGTTGTGAAGCAATATTATAAATCGAACAGGTGGCGGTCACTTTATGAAAACCCAGGTTATAAAAAGCATATTTGACAAAACGGCTTAACGCTTGGGTGCCATAACCTTTGCCACTTTGCACCATATCAAGCATAAACCCTATCTCTACTATCCCCGTTTCAAGGTTATGCACTTTTAGACCAATTAAACCGATCACCTCGCCTGTGCCACTGTGCTCAATAGCCAGCGATAACCATTGCCCTTCCTTGCCTTCCCAAGGAGCCAAACGCTGTTCGAATAACGCTTTAACCTCGGTCTCGGGATTCACACTTCCAACATGTTTCATCACCTCAGCATCGGTGTTCAAATGTAGAAATATCGCCCAATCCGCCTCACTCAGGCTGCGGATGGTCAGTTCTTCGGTTTGTAAGGGTAAGCCCATGGTATCAGCCATAATATTTAATTAACTATTGACTACGTGTCATTAGTGTAGCCGAAATAAAAGCGACTATTTAACTGCTGGGCAAATATTTTATCATTTAAATTAACCAACAGACGAATGAGTACCTTTATTTACCTTAAGTGGAGCGCCTTACGATAATGTTGTACAATGGGGCAGATTCAACAAACTTAATTAAAAACAAAGGTTTTTTAATGAAAATCTCGATGATAGCGGCGATGGCCGATAACCGAGTGATAGGCAAAGATAATAAAATGCCCTGGCACTTACCAGCTGATCTTAAATTTTTTAAAAAGATGACCTTCAAAAAACCAATCATCATGGGCAGAAAAACCTTCGAGTCGATTGGTCGACCATTACCCGGTCGCAAAAATATCGTCATTACCCGTTCAGCCGATTTTAGTGCCGATGGCATTACCGTGGTTAATGATATCGCCCAAGCATTAGCAGCAGCGGGTGACGTCGAAGAAGTCGTGATCATCGGTGGGGGAGATATCTATCAGCAGTTTTTACCTCAGGCTACCCACCTTTATTTAACCTTTATTGATTTAGCGAGCGCTGGAGATGCGTTTTTCCCAGATTACAATGCGACGGGTGTTTGGCATGAGCTGTCCTCACAGTCCCATCCGGGCGACGAAGCAAATCGCTATCCTCACCGATTTGTCAGTTTAACGCGGCAACAATGATACTATCTTGTTACAATTGAGTAAACCATCCCTGTGAGGCCGTATAATAACGCATTAGGTTTGCGTCATATAAAAGTTATTGTTAAACTCGGCAGATGGTTATGCATTTTATTTTTATTGAGGATTAAGTATGAAGTTGTTATCTGTGGCAGTGGCTATGGTCGTACTCGCGGCAAGTTTTGTGGTGTCAAAACCAGCCATGGCGAATGATGCTTTAGTGGTGTCTATTTGTAATTACGTTGCCGCTGATGATAAAAATCGCTTACGCAAAAAACTAAAAAGTAGCAAAGTTAAACTTCGTAATATTTACGATGGCGTTAGTTGTAATGGTTTAAGCCTATTGCAATTTTCGATGTCAAAAAAGGCCAATAATGTTGGCGTATACATCGTTAAGCGTTTACCCGGCAGCAAGCTAAAAACAGGCGCAGACTTCAACTGGGCAACCGAAAACGGTTTTGCTGATTCAGAGATAGCAGTCGCCATTAAAGCCCGTGCGGGCTTTTAATCCAGATAAAGAATGACTTTAAAAAATACCGCCAATGGCGGTTTTTTTTTGCCGATGATAAGCATAAGATACGGCCAATTAAATTCACCCACCCGATTAAATTGACACAAAGGTTTACCTTCATGACTATTGAACAAACGCTGTCGCAGCGTTGCGACGCCAAATGTGAACTATGTGCCAGCGAAACAAATCTGAGTGTCTATGAAGTTCCTCCGGTTACCGATCCTAACTCAGACAAAGCCGTCATGCTGTGTGAAACCTGTAAAGGTCAAATCGAAGACACCAGCACAGTAGATGCCAACCACTGGCGTTGCCTCAATGACAGCATGTGGAGTCAGGTACCAGCAGTGCAGGTTATGGCCTGGCGTATGCTTAACAGCTTAAAAACAGAAGGTTGGGCTCAAGACCTGCTGGATATGTTATACATCGAAGCCGACGTACTCAAATGGGCAGAAGAACGCGCAGATGACGATGCTGACAATCCCCCTACTAAAGATAGCAATGGTGCCATATTAAAAGCGGGTGATACGG
>JBLHHD010000260.1:0-5081 GCA_047614605.1 Alteromonadaceae bacterium | reverse complement strand
AATATCCTTAAAACCGCTGAGTGGTTGTGCTTTCGCTTGCTGAGCGGCATGACGGGCCAGCTCTAGATAAGCCACACCAGGTAAAATGGGGGTTCCCTGCACCACATGATCGGCCAGATAAAAATCATCCTGCGCCAATATCACAGTGCCGTTTTGACTGTAGGGTCTAAGCAAGGGCTGTTGCACCACAGTTGTTTGCGCGACGGTTTCGGTTTGGTTTTCAAACCAGCAGGTTTTTTTAACAAAGGGGTATTGTCCCAGTGAAACCCTTTGTGGTGTCGCATCCTGATAGTAACTTTGCCATTCAACAGCAGCCCCCTGCACCCATTGCGCTGCGATGTCATTGAGCGGTTGCGGCGACGCATTGATTTGCTTTTGCCGTTGGCCTTTTTTCATGACCACCCGGTGGTAATAGCTGCCTGTGATCTTTGTTATCGAGCCATTTTCACAATCAGCCAGATAAGCACTTAACTGCTGCTGCCACTGGGTCTGGCTAGTAAATACCAGTGCCAGCCGCTCATCATGTTCATCACGCCCCACTTGCAGGGTATAACAAATATCCGCTAGTCGTTGTGGTTTCATTTGCGGTTCACCATCAAGCCGTGCCAGCAGTTCCTCAACTAGGATTTTAAGTTGGCCTTTTTTAGCGCTGAGCGGGGCCATAAATTCGCGGTATGGGCTGTTAGCCGGGGCTTTTCTTTGTGGTGGCTCTTCGAGAATGACATGAGCATTGACCCCACCCATGCCAAAAGAGCTGACACCAGCACGTCGAGGTTGCTGACCTTTCTTCCATACCAAGGGTTCGGTTGCTAGATAAAATGGGCTATCTTCCAGCTCAATATAAGGATTAATACGGTTGAAGTTACCAAGTCCAGGAATGGTTTGGTGTTTCATCGCCATGATCACCCGAATAATGGCAGCAATACCAGCGGCACTTTCCAGATGACCCACATTACTTTTCGCCGAACTTAAGGCACAACTTTTTTGCTGTTTTTGTCCCGCTTCTGAAAATGCCATTTTCAGGCCATTGATTTCAATCGGATCGCCCATCGGTGTGCCAGTACCATGAGCCTCAACATATTGAATACTATCTGGGGTTACATCAGCGTCTTTAAGTGCTGCACCAATCACCTCGGCCTGCGCCTCAGTTCGTGGCGAAGTTAAAAAGTTGGCCCGACCTCCATGGTTAATTGCCGAACCTTTGATCACGGTATAAATCTGATCGTTATCTGCCAGTGCCTTGGCCAGTGGCTTTAACAGCAATACACCGACCCCTTCGCTTCTGACATAACCGTTGGCATCAGCATCAAAGGTTTTACACTGACCGTCCACCGACAACATCCCGGATTTGGCATGGGAGATATACATGGTCGGTGCCAGCAAGGCGTTTACGCCGCCAACAATTGCAGTATCACATTCACCATTGTGAATATCTCGAATGGCGTTATGCAGGCTGACCAAAGAGCTGGAACACGCGGTATCAACCGCCTCAGAGCGGCCTCTGAAATCAAATAAAAACGACACCCGGTTGGTGAGAATAGAATGTACCGTACCGGTTGAAATAAAAGGGGTGATCGGCTGATGGGTTGCCCGCATCAGTTCACTGTAATCATTTTTTGATACCCCCGCATATACCCCCATTTTACTACCACTAAAATCACTCACCCGATAGCCGGCATCTTCAATAGCGTGCCATACAGCCTGCAAAAAAATCCGGTGTTGCGGATCCATATAAGCCGCTTCTTTGGGTGAGATATTAAAAAACAGCGGATCGAACTTATCCATATCATTGATAAATCCTCCCCATTTGACATTGGTTTTATTGGCTTCTTTCTTCGGATCACCAAAGTACTCCTGCCAAGACCAGCGTTGTGGCGGTATCTCGCGAATGCAGTTCACACCATCGGCGATATTTTGCCAGTATTGCGTCACATTGTCGGCCCCGGGAAAACGCCCAGCGATGCCAATAACGGCGATCCCCTTGCGTAATTGCTGTTCAGTGTAACCGTCTACCGATTGTTCCGGCATCCGCTGTCCAGCGTTCATTTCGTTGTCGGTCATTACAAACGTCCTCAGTTAATATTTTTCCACAGCCAAAAATCAAGAGCCTCCATCACAGAGACTCTTGGGAACAAAACACCAACCTGTCAGTTGGTTAGTTGTATTTTCAAGACAGAGTTAAGCTTTAACGGGGGCCGTATCAAAGCGGATCTTCAGTGATTTCAATCCTCTGAAAATCAAGTTACTGGCACTCCACTCGGGATTGGTGTCGACTTGGATATTATCGAGGTGTTTGAACAGGGTGGTGAACGCCATTTCGGCCTCCACCTTGGCCAAACTGGCACCGATACACCGATACACAGATGTACACCGACACCAAAGGCAATATGACGGTTCTCACCTCTGCTGCGGCTGATGATCAGCTGGTCGGGGTCTTTAAACATGCTTTCATCGCGGTTGGCCGAACCTAAAAAGACCATCACCGAATCGCCTTTTTTAATCGTCTTGTCACGTAATTGCACCGTCTCGGTGGCGATACGAGTCAATCCCTGTAACGGACTTTCAAACCGGGCAAATTCTTGGATTGCAGTATCAAGCAACGAAGGGTCTTGACGTAACTGCTCCCACTGATCCGGTGCCTGACTCAGTGAGTAAATACCACTGGCAATCAAATTCTGGGTGGTCTCGTGACCGGCCAAAATAGTCATGATGCATTGCGCGGCAATTTGTTCATCGTCAAGTTCGATTTGACTGTTTTGGTCAAACAACATCTTACTGATCAGATCGTCAGTGGGTTGTTGTCGACGTTTGTCAATCACTTGCTTATAATATTCAGTGATCGCCAAGACACTTTGCTGACCAGTTTGCAAGGCATTAATATCCGCAGTCACCCCGGCAACAACAGCAATATCGCTACACCATTGTTTAATCAAATCCCGGTCGGCAATATCCGATCCGAGAATTTCCGAGATCACAATAGCCGGTAACGGAAAAGCAAAATCCTTCACCAAATCCAGCTCGCCGTTTTGCAACAACGGCAGCAACAAAGAATCAATCACACTTTGAATTCTCGGTTGCATTGCCTTGATTTTTTTGGCGGTAAAAAACTCGTTCATCAGGCTGCGTACCTGGGTGTGCTCTTTGGGATCGGTAAACGACATCCACATCGCCAATTTGTCAATAAACGGGTTCATCAGCGCCCGATGCTCTTCGAGGATCACCGTATGAGCGCGTTTGTTTGAAAACTGTTTATAGTTACGCAAGACACTAGTCACATCTTCATACCTAGTGATGACCCAGTGCTTAATTTCCTCAGACCAGTAAACAGGTTCCTCACGACGTAACTGCTCGTAAGTCGAATAGGGTTTACGTAATACCTCAGGGTCCAGTAGGACAATCGCTTGCGATCCGGTTTGTGTTTCACTAACTGCCAAATTATTATTCATATTGAGTTTCACATTTTGTTTTTAGTTGGTTGGAATGACCAGATTTTGTCTTTTTACGGTTTACTTTTTGTCGACTTGGCTTTTATTGGCTTAGCTAACACATCAACATAACTGATAGCGGTTTGCAGCAGCTGCCTAAAACCAGCTTCATCTTCAAGCAGTGTTGGGCACAATACTGCATACTCTTTTTTGATATGCCCTTTTTCAAAGTATTTCAGCGCACTCCCCTGACCTGAGGCAAACAGCCCGGTCAGTGTTGCCCCGGGCAAACGCAGCGCCAGACCAAACTTACCGCAAGTGATAAATACCTTGTCATCAATGTAACCAGCCACAGCACCAAAACAGGGTTTAAATGTCAACCGATGCTGTCCAGATAAATCCGGAGCAGCTTGCTCGACCCGATCCATCACTGTTTCTCGATAATTATTTGTCACTATTTTATCCTCAAAAAAGGTGCCATTATCAGCCGATTGCTAAAATGATACTCTGCCAAACGCTGGCAGCAACTCAATACCAAACGAATTGGCACCGGAGCCATTGAACAAGGACAACATAGTGACCTGTGCTTCCCGAGGTGCCCACTTAAACTTACCAGTGCCGCCAGTAACAGCAATGCTAAGATGCTCACCGGGTAAAATCGTGCCAGTCATGCCATCAAGCGTCAGCATATTTTCACTGATCTGAAAACCGTCGGCCAGTTCGATAATATGGTTTACCTTAGCCGTCACTTTGCCCAGTTCCGCCATATAAGCTTCGATAAAACCGGCACCATCACCACGGCTCATGGCACTCAACATTGCTTCGATATGCGGTTGAGGTAAAAACCAGCCGCTGGAAGTAATGCGTCCCACCACCTGCTCAGGAAACTCTGCAACCAACTGACCATCCTCCATCATCCAGCCACAACCGGGAGAGGCTTCACAGTTTTGCGGCGTTAGCGTACCGCCAGCATAAACTAGTCCGTTGATCACGAAATGAGCACCGCCAAATTTGCCATCAACCCCATCCGGATCACTGTCAATTTTAAAAGTACTGCCGTTCCAGGCAAATTCGAGTTGATAACCGCCCAGCGCATAGCGGCTTTGCTCAGGGTTGTTTTGGTTATGCAACTCAGATTGCCCGGCCTGAGCAGAACCGTAACAACAAATCATACCTGCCATTATTAATTGGTTTAAAGGTCGGGTAACGCGTTGAAAAATGGTCATGTGTTAGTCCTTTGTCAGATTGTCAGCAGATAAAGTGTCAGGAAAAATCAAAATATTACGGGCATCTTGTTGTATTCGCAGTTCGCTATCCAGCGCAATGCTTTGCACCCCCTGCCCCAGACCATCACCAAACGCTTCGCTATGAAGCTTAAAGTTCAACAGCCCCGAACCAAAACGGTCAAATACCGTCGGCTCTGCGGATTCAAAATGCATTTTGATTTGTTTTTCTGAACCATCCCGATGTTGACCTTTAATATTGTAATCACCGAAGAGCATCACCGCATTTTGTGGGGCATGGTTGCCACTAAAGTCGCCAGCCAAATCAATACCTGCTGGGTTCATGACAAAAACCCCCCAGCCACCCATGCGCATTTCCCAGCCAGCGGCTGAGATATTCTCTCCACTGATCGTATAGGCACGGGCATGGTTT
>JBLHHD010000259.1:0-5083 GCA_047614605.1 Alteromonadaceae bacterium | reverse complement strand
AGGTTAACTACACTATACTATAGTGGCGAAAATAACCCGGAGCCCTTTATGCGCACAAACTTTTTGTTTATCTCTTTGATTTTATTGCTGTGTGCTTTCACATCAGCTTGTAGTCAACCGCCTGAGCCTTTTGTTGAATCAATTCGTCCGATTGCCTGGCAGCAGGTGCAAGAGTCGAGTTTTGTGCAGGTGCGGAGGCTTTCGGGTACAGTGCAGCCCGTTGAGGCGACAGCCTTGAGTTTTCAGGTGGGCGGTAAAGTTGAATGGGTTAAGGTGAACCTAGGTGATGTGGTTAAGCGGGGCGATTCGCTGGCACTTTTAGATCAACGTAGTTTTAAACTTTCTCAACAATCCTCAGCGGCGAGTTTGCAACAAGCCCAGTCAACACTCACCGAAGCCAGTAACGAATTTAAGCGTTATAAAGAACTGGAGCAGCAAGGGCTGGTGTCTAAATCTGGTTATGACAATGCCAAAGCGGTTTTTGAGACCACCACCAGTGCGGTTAATCTGGCTCGTGCTCAGCTGGATATTGCCCGCAAAGATGCTCAGGATACGCTGTTGACAGCGCCTTACAACGGTAAAATCACCAAGCGATTAGTGGAACCATCAATGCAGATTGCGCCGGGTCAGACCGCGTTTGAAATTGAAGGTGAGGTGGGTCTTGAAGTGCAGATATTGGTACCAGAGAATTTGATCAGGAGTCTAATACAGGGCACTCGTTTGAATATTCATTATCCGGGCAGCCCGGGACTGGCGGGGTCGGGGTTGATTAGTGAAATTGGCTCCCGGGCTCAAACCGCCAACGCTTTTCCGGTGGCGGTAGTTATTGATTCTGTTCAGACAGATTTACGAGCGGGTATGACTGCTGAGGTCGATTTTACTTTTAAAGGTGTCGGTCGCACGGGTTATAAAGGGGAGACTATTAGGGTACCGGTATCAGCCATAGGTGCAGACATTGGTCAATCGGCTTTTGTGTTTGTTTATGATGCCAAAACCTCAATGGTAAACAAGCGCACTGTACAAACCGAAAACATCATCGACAACGAAGTGCTGGTATCAGCAGGACTTAAAGCAGGAGAGATTATTGCCATTGCTGGCGTAACTTACCTGCGAGATGGACAAACTGTTAAATTACTAGATAAACACGTACAGCGTTTTAACTGAGAATCATAAGAGATCTTAAATGAACTTAACCGAAATTGCGTTTAATTATCGAAAGTCAGTGATGCTGGTGTTGATGTTATTGCTGGTCAATGGGGTGTTTGCCTATTTTGTCTTACCAGCTCAGGAAGACCCGTCAATCACCATTCGTACAGCCATCGTGACCACGACTTATCCTGGTATGGCTCCTGAGCGGGTGGAGCAGTTGATCACCCGTAAGTTAGAAAGAGAGATTCGCAAGATACCCGAGGTTGAAAAAATCACTTCCACCTCGGCCACTGGGCGCTCAGTGATCCATGTGGAGATTTACGACCGTTATTTTAACCTTGATGACATCTGGCAAAACCTGCGTAACAAAGTTAATCAAGCCCGGGCCAATTTGCCAGAGGGCACTGGTACGCCGTTTGTTAATGACTCGTTTGGTGATGTGTCGGTGATCACGCTGGCGATGACTGGTGACGGCTTTAGCATGGGTCAAATGCATGATATCGCCAAGCATATTCGCGATAACATCTATACCGTTGAGGGCACTAAAAAAGTCGATATATTGGGGGTTCAACAAGAGCGTATTTTTCTTGAAGCGGCCAGTGCCAAATTATCCCAGCTGGGTATTTCGCCGCAGCTACTGATTGGCGAATTACAAAATCAAAATATCATTAGTCCCGGTGGACAAATTGATACTGGTGCCACCAGTTTTGTGGTTGAGCCTACGGGTAACTTCGACTCGCTGGACGATGTGGGTAATACCCATATCAGCATTCCCGGTAGTGAAGAAACCATTGCCCTTAAAGATATCGTCAGCTTACGCCGGGGTTATATCGACCCGCCTGATAAGCCCGCTTACTTTAATGGAGAGCCTGCGATCACCCTGGCCATATCAATGTTGCCCAATTACAACGTGGTGGAATATGCGCCAAGAGTAAAAACCTTGCTGGCGAACATTAAGAGTACTTTGCCCATTGGTTACAACATTGATTTTGCCACTTATCAGGCGACTCAAGTAGAGCGTACCGTACGGGGTGTTTCGATGAACCTACTGCAAACGCTGGCAATTGTATTGGTTGTGGTGGTGTTGTTTTTAGGGGTTCGCACCGGGTTGATTGTGGGCTCTATTATTCCGGTTGTGATGCTGGCGACGCTGGCAATAATGAAGTTTAGCGGGATTATCTTAGAGAAAATGAGTCTGGCGACGCTAATCATTGCCCTGGGTTTGCTGGTGGATAATGGCATTGTGATCGCCGAAGACTTTAAACGTCGCCTTGAGGATGGCACCGAGCGGTTTGCCGCCATGTGTCAGGGCGGCAAAGAGTTGGCGATGCCGTTGCTGAGTTCATCGGTGACCACTATTTTATTCTTTTTACCGTTGATGTTGGCTGAGCATGTGGCGGGGGAGTTTACCCGTTCTATTTCGCTGGTCATTTTGATCACCTTGCTGACTAGTTGGGTGATTGCATTAGCGGTAACACCGGTCTTGTGTTACACGTTTATCAAGGTCGATAAGCAGAGTAAATCGGCATCCGAGAAGGGAGGCGGCCGGTTTTATGCAGCTTATGAAGCTTTTTTGCATTGGTTGCTCAGTCACAAAAGCGTATTTATGACTCTTATGGCGGTGATATTGGTGGGGTCACTGGGTAGCTTTAAATTTGTCTCTAAACAGTTTTTCCCCGATTCTGACCGCACCCAAATCATGATGTATATTGACTTGCCCAACGGCGTGTCGGCGCGAGAAACCAACCGCCAGATGAAGGCGGTATTTAGCTGGCTTAACGAAGCTGAGCGTTTCCCTGAAATTACCAGTTACTCAGGGTATTCAGGGTTTAACGGGCCGCGTTTTGTGCTGTCATTAAACCCCGAAGATCCGGCAGACAATAAGGGGTTTGTGCTGATTAATGTTAAAGAAGGCACTGTGCTGGACCCCATGGTCAACAAGCTGCATAACGGCCTGATTGAAAACTTCCCTAACGTGTCGGGCAGGGTTAAACGCATGTTTGTTGGCCCCTCTGATTCGAGTCAAATTAAAATCCAGGTCAAAGGGCCGGATAAAGAAGTGATTTATGCCAAGGCTAGACAGATCATGGAGGTATTACATGAAGTACCCAACACTATTAATATTCGCACCGACTGGGAAAATCGTATTGTTAAACTGATGGTGCAGGTCGATCAGCACCGGGCACGTCGGGCAGGGGTGACCTCAGAAGATATCGCCACCTCTTTACAAGGGTATTTCAGTGGTACGATGATCACCGAATACCGAGAAGACGATGACATTATTCCGCTGATATTCCGCGCCCGTGAAGAAGAACGATTTAACCTCGACAGGTTACGCACCACGACGGTATTTTCAAATGCGACTGGCTTGGCGGTGCCGTTGTTTCAGGTGGCCGACTTTGCACCGGTAAATCAATACTCAAAAATTCAGCGCGAAGATATGTTCAGAACCATCAGCATCGAAGCGCGTAATACCACCATGAGTGCCGAGGATTTACAGCTGGTCATTGACGCTAAAATTCAGGCGTTAAAAGCCGACCTGCCGGTCAATCACCAGATTGAATATGACGGCGTGATCACCGAATCGGCGGAGGCTCAACAGGCATTAAGCGCCAGTATGCCGATGGTAGTGGGGTTGATTCTGGTTTTGCTGGTGATGCAGTTTAACTCGTATCGCCGGGCGTTGATTATTGTGCTGACCATTCCATTGTCACTGATAGGCACTGCGAGTGGTTTGCTTATTATGGATGCCCCATTTGGTTTTATGGTGACGTTGGGGATTTATTCTTTGGCGGGGATTATCATCAATAACGGCATTGTATTGATTGACCGTATCGACATCGAAAGGGCATCAGGAAAGAGTGATTATGACGCCATTATCGATTCGTGTATCACCCGGCTGCGACCCATCACCATGACCACAATAACGACTATCATGGGACTGTTACCGCTGATTTTAACCAAAGACCCGCTTTTTTTTGGCATGGCAGTCGTACTGGCGTTTGGTTTGGGTATTGGCACCGTGCTGACGCTTGGTGTGGTGCCGGTGCTTTATGCGGGGTTATTTAAGGTTAGTCGGTGATGTTATTGATCAAGCCTCTGTCTCTGACCTGAACGGGTAAAGGTTGGTCTTCGACCAGCCTGATTTTGATACCACAGGCGTGGTATTGTTCAAAAGGACCATGCCAGTGTTCGCCATATCCATGCAGACGTTTTTCTTCGAAACGAATAGGGTCGTCTTTTTCTGGGAAATAAAGGCTAATATAGCAATCAGTACCGAGTGTCTGGTGAATGGGGATGAACAAAATATCAGCCATATTACTAGTTGTTTTCAGACCTATATCTACACTGACTTCACCCCAAATCTCTCTGGGATGGGATGTTTTGGAGACTCTGCCAGAGTGGATCGAGATCGTATTTTGTGTCGGCTTTATCAGGCAGTCTATAGCGGCTTTATCTTTACAGTTCGAATCTGAAGCACTGTCTGAATGGATCATAATACGTCTTCCTGAATTATCAATATCCCATTTATCTTGTGGATTTGCCGGAGTGATCAACCATTGTCCTCTGACTTCGAGTCGAACAGAGTAGCTGGCAGATAAATCAATTCCCATAAGTCGCTCCATCGTAAATGGCCTTAGTGCTTAAATGTGGAAGTATTCAGCGATAAGATGACTAGTGAGGGGGCTTGTGTGCCCCTTTAACCGTTTGCCGTGGCTGCTAGCAATAGATAGAACGTATTTTCTGGCCGGCAATACCACCCCATGTTGATGGTTTGTTACCATTACCATTACCATTACCATTACCATTACCATTACCATTACCATTACCATTACCATTACCATTACCATTACCATTACCACCGGTTGCTGTTAGCTGTTCGGGGGTTATTTGACCTTGGTAATTTAGTATCCGTTCTAAATCGCCGGGTCGT
>JBLHHD010000258.1:0-5087 GCA_047614605.1 Alteromonadaceae bacterium | reverse complement strand
TCAGCCCTCACCAAAAGTAGTCAACATTCCCGGTTTTAACATTGTTAACCGCAATGGTAATGCGGAGATCTCTGTGCTTGGTTATAAGATTTATGTGATTGACAAGGATATCGACATTTATGCCAAAGATGGTCAGTTGTTGTTTCATGGTAAAGGTTTGGCTGGCAAACCTAAATTAATTAATCTTAAACACGACAACAACATCGAATTTAAAAATGGTCAATCAAGCAGTGACTTTCATGGGAACATTACAGGTAAGGGTAATGTTGATTTTGTTTTCTATGCTGGTGCAATCTACAACAATGATTTTTATATGATTGTTTCAATCAACAACGCTGATAAAACCATCGACTTTTACCAGGTTGCCAGTGAAGGTGGAGACACTAAACTCAGCCACATTCGGCGCTATTTGCACAAAGACAGTGATTTGACTCCACAATATCAATTTGAGATTGCTGGTCACAAAGTCCAGATTTATGCATTGGAATTGTAGGGTATTGATTGGGAGAATGCGCGCCCATACAACGAGCACCTATTTAAATGGGGATGACTAATGTGCACAAAACTGTTAAGGTCAGCAACTCAGTTTCTGTCACCAGCATCTCTCTTTGCAGCTCTTGTTGAAACGCTTCTTCATTCAGGTCGCCATCAATGAGAGCCTGAGCCAGATCTGCCAGTGATTCTTTTTACCAGCTAAATATTATATGAGTAGCGAAATATTGCGTGCAGCCAGTGGGGGCAGTAAACTTGGTTGTCGGTGTCAATTAAAGGTGGTTTATGAATATTTTGGGCAAAACAATCAGTATGGTGATGTTGTTGGTTATGTTTAATAGTCAGGCGGCTGACTTAGAGGCTGCACAGGTCAGTGTCGAGTGGGTAGAGCCTGAAAATTTCACCGACATACTGGCCGGTGATCAACTAAAAAGTCGTTACCAACAGCAGCTTTTTAAGGGCTTTGAAAAGTACTTTAATAAGCTCGCCAGAAGGCTACCTACGGATTATCAATGGCATATTAAAGTGACTGATATTGATTTGGCCGGGGATGTCAATCACGGCTACTCGGCAGGTCTGCGCAGGATCAGGGTGTTAGGTTCATTCTTCAAAATAAAAGTGGCATTTTCTTATCAAGTGATGGATGCTCAGGGAGCGGTTGTAGTACAAGGCGATGAAGTGCTTAAGGAAAATATGATCGAAAAGTTCCCCCGCACTGTGATGCGACTCGGTTCACACTCCTATGAACAGTATTTAGTGAAACGCTGGTTTGATAAAGTTTTGCTGGCAAAGCTTAACGACGCTACTGCCTTATAAATAGGGCTAAATTAGCGAAGCAATTTTTTGGTAAATGGCAACGGCTTCTTCGCGGTTCAGTTTACCACTGGAGGCGGCCCGACCGATTGACGAGGATACCTGAATGAATTCGTTCGATGGGGGCGCTTGCTTAGCTTGTGGCTCTGTGCTGTTAATTTGTTGAGCAGACTGGGATTTAGCTTGTGCCTGAGGGCTCAGACTAACTCTGTCTTGGAAGAAACCGGTGAAATCACCTGTTTTTTTCGAAACGATAGCAGCCTCGGCCTTGGGAAAAGGTTCGGGGTTGGTTCGATTAAAAGTCTGTTCGACCTCTACATCATTGGAAACCGTAATTGGTGATAACATACGCCGCCTCCGATTAGTGTTATTTTAGACCTCACCGATGTGAGGTTTAAAAGACTACTAGTAAACAAATATAGCGTAAAAAACAGCCGCTGTCATTGCGAGGGGCAATCTGAGTCAAGTTATTTTACTATGAAATAATGTTGAATTACTTTTTGGTTATATTTTTAAGGGCACTGAGCACTTTTAACAGTTGTTCCATCTTTTTTAAAATCAATGCCAGTTGGTTCTCATCAGCCTGATTATGCTTGAATTGTTCGATATCTTCTGATAATTCAGAAACATATGGCATAAAAGCGTTACCTGTTGTAACAAATAAGCTTTGTTTGGGGAATATGCTGCTAAATTTCGCCATCCCCTGTTTTTTGAGAGCGATGATCTGCTGATCGGCATCAACTGCCTTGCGATAAATATCCTGAATGCTGTTATCTAGATGGGGTAATACATTTTTCATAAAATTAAAAACCCTTTAAAAACGACTAAAGTTGACCGCCGATTGGCCGATAACCTCTGTTAGCCGGGTATTTTATGTTTTTTTTATTAAATAACCCAGTGAATTTATGCTTAATTTAAGCTTTACGATAAGTGTGGTTAAACTCATGAGGTCATTATGTCACTAGCGCCATTGTCATCGCCGTCAGCACCGGCTAACGCTGACCCAGGTGGTGAGGTCATTTCTGCATCACTGGCAAAAAAGCAGCAAGTAATGGAAGGTAAACAAGCCATGCAGTTGTTACAAACCGCAGGGCAGGTAGCTACTCCAAAACCGCCTTCAGGTGCTTCGGGTCACAATGTTAATGTTGTGGTTTGAAGATTAAATAGCTATAGGTGTTTTACTCGGTTGCCCGGCAATTTCTCTCACCAGTTTTGGTACGAGAAATCCGGGCAATTTTTTCAATAACGCCCGCATAATCCCTTGAGCCTGAATTTCACTGACATCGAAATGGGCAGCTCCCGCCACCTTATCCAGCAAATGCAAGTAGTATGGCAGTATTCCCGCTGCGAATAGTTTTTCGCTTAAGTCCACCAATACCTGCTCTTTATCATTAATACCTTTTAATAAAACTGCTTGATTGAGCAAGGTAATACCGGCGTGGCTGAATTTAATCAGTGCATCAGTTAAGTGTTGATCAATTTCGTTGCCATGATTGATGTGCAGCACCATAACGCAGTTTAGCCGTGATTGGGCGAGAGTTGTTGCTAAAGCGTCGGTTAGCCTTTGAGGGATGACTACCGGCAACCTGCTGTGGATTCGTAACCGGGTGACATGACTAATACGTTCAAGCTGGCTGATAAACCAGTCAATATGCTGATCATTAGCCATCAGAGGATCACCGCCACTTAAAATAACCTCATTGACTTGCGGGTGTGAGTCAACGTACTGGAGAATATCGAGTAGCTTGGCTTTGTTGATATTATTGTCCTGATAAGGAAAATGACGACGAAAACAATAACGGCAATTAACCGCACAACCCCCGCGAAAGATAATTAATACCCGAGATTGGTATTTGTGTAATAAGCCGGGCAGCTGGTTTTGTTGCTCACCCAGGGGATCATGGCTGTAACCTGGTGCTGTATCAAACTCGTGGGCAGCGGGTAATACTTGCAATAACAAGGGATCGTTTGGATCCCCTTTTTTCATTTTAGCGATAAAAGGCAAGGGCACCCGCATAGGAAAAAGTGTTTTGGCACTGATGGGGTCATCAAAATCTTGGGGGCTTAGTTGTAATCTGGCTAATAAGTCCAGTGGATTGGTAAGGGCCCCGGCAATGGCTTGTTGCCAGTTTTTGGCTTGTTCACTGGCTTCTTTATCGATTGGGTCCGTGTTGATGATCATTGTATTAGGCATCCGGGCATTTCCGCTGTGGTTTAGATATTGAGTGGTTGGCTATGGGGTATAAGTTTACGAGGTATTCTACCATTGTCGGCAGGCTAAATCGGAAAATAATCATCTAAACGGTTTGATTTGTGCAGCAATGACAATTCTTTTGCGCTTGCCACTGCAAATCAACAGCATATTTAGGTATCATCGTCGCAACTGAAACATTCGAAATTTAATTGCAGAAGGATTGTTATGGCTACTTATAGCACCAATGAGTTTAAAGGCGGCTTAAAAATCATGCTTGATGGCGAACCTTGCCACATTCTTGAAAACGAGTTTGTTAAACCGGGTAAAGGTCAGGCGTTTAGCCGGGTAAGAATTCGTAAATTGATTTCTGGCAAAGTACTGGAAAAAACCTTTAAATCTGGTGAGAGTGTTGAAGCGGCTGACGTACTGGAAACCGAACTTGACTATTTGTATACCGATGGTGAGTTTTGGCATTTCATGGATGCCAAGTCTTATGAGCAGCTGGCAGCCGATGTTAAGGCGGTTGGCGATAATGCCAAGTGGCTGGTCGAAAACAGTGCTTGTACTGTGATGTTATGGAATGGTACACCGATTACGGTTACTCCACCAAACTTTGTTGAGCTGGAGATCACTGAAACTGACCCAGGTCTTAAAGGTGATACCGCAGGCACGGGTGGCAAACCTGCAACACTTAGCACTGGTGCTGTAGTACGTGTTCCTCTGTTTGTTCAAACCGGTGAGGTGATCAAGGTTGATACTCGCAGTGAAGAGTACGTCTCTCGCGCACAAAAATAATGCACTAAAGAGGGTGGTCCGCTGTGACTGCCTTTTATCCATTAGATAACCTTCTCCCCCCAATATTCATGCAAGAGTAAATTTCATGTGGCAACCCGATGCATCAATCGCGTTATTAAAACAGCGTGCACAAATAATAATGGCTATACGAGGTTTCTTCGCTGATAAAGAGGTCATGGAGGTCGAAACACCCGCTTTGTCTCAAGCGACGGTGACTGACTTGCATCTGGCGTGTTTTTCAACAACGTTTGTCGGTCCTGGTTTTTCACAAGGCAAAACGCTGCATCTGCAAACTTCGCCAGAATATGCAATGAAAAGGCTTTTGGCTGCTGGTAGTGGTTCTATTTTTCAAATCAGTAAAGCATTTCGTAATGAAGAAGCGGGGCGTTTTCATAACCCTGAGTTTACATTACTGGAGTGGTACCGGCTTGGGTTTGATGATTTTGCCCTGATGGCTGAGGTTGATGAGTTGTTGCAGTTAGTATTGGGAACGGGTAAGGCTGAGCAATTGAGTTATCAGGGCGCATTTTTAAAATACCTCAATATCGACCCATTGGACACCACCATTGAAGCCTTGCATCAGGTATTGGCAAACCATGGGTTGGCAGACGTTGTCGGTGAAAGTGATGATCAGGATATGTGTTTGCAATTGTTGTTTTCTCAGTTGATTGAACCCAAAATTGGTCAAGATATACCGTGTTTTGTTTATCACTTTCCTGCCAGTCAGGCATCTTTGGCTAAACTCAATACACAGGATACAAGAGTCGCACGGCGCTTTGAGCTTTATTTTAAA
>JBLHHD010000257.1:0-5097 GCA_047614605.1 Alteromonadaceae bacterium | reverse complement strand
TCGCCCTGAGTATCACACACCGATATCAATACACTATTGGCCCCACCAAAACTCTTTTGATGTTTAAGGTAAGTTTTCATGTAGTCATGGTTAAGCGGAACGTTTTTCGAAAATGAAGCACCAAGTTTGATTTCACTGGATTTGTAACCCAAAAAAATCGTGGTCAGGGCAAATAACAAGATGATTGGTAAGCGGTGACGAAAGATCACCCGTTCAATAAATGACACTATTTTATAAAGATTCATAACTACCACTTCCCGCCTTGAATAACTTTAATGCCCGCTTCGGTCGTTAAAATCAGCTTGCTGCCTTTAACGACACCTGCCGTAATTGCCTTGCCATCACTTTGCACCCGTGAGGTAAAAGTTTTGCCACCATCGTGGCTGGTATAAAACAGCCCCGAATTGCCGACTATAACCATTTTATCCACGGCACTAAAAATACGATTAATCGAGGTGGTTGCCGCAAGCGCCAGCTTTTTCCAGCTACCCGGCGCATCTTTTTGCCCAAAGTCGTGGCTGTAAAACAGGTTACCCCGTAAGCCGCCGACAAATATGCCACCCGTGCCACCATTATCAATAGTGAAAAAAGAGCCATTATAAAAAGGTTCGGCTTTGTTCCAGTGAGCGCCAAAATCATCACTTTTGGCTACCATGCCGGTTTCGCCCACTAAATACAGGGTCGAGCCCAAAGTCATCAAACGATTAAAGTGCGGTAAAATGGTCGCGGTTTCATCTTTATAGCCCTTAGGATCATTGGCTTTTAAATCATTGATATACGCTAGGTCATCTGGGTGAAGTAACTCACCATGAAATTCGTCTTGCCAGCTAGCACCACCATCAGTAGTGCGATAGAACATCCCGTATGCACCAAAAGCAATGCCATTGGAGGAGTCTTTGAAATGAATACCAAACAGCGGTTTGTCGATTTCGGGGGCGCTTTGCTGCACGGTCCAGCTTTTGCCACCGTCAACAGAGGCTAAAATAGTCGCGTCATGCCCTACCGCCCAACCATGGTTTTGATCGAGAAAAAACACATCAGTCAATAACACATTGACCGGTACTTTGGCTTGTTGCCAATTGTCCCCATCAGTTGAATAGACAATGTGACCCCGATCACCGACGGCAACAACTGAGTCGCCGACTTCAACAATGTCAGTGAGTAAAGACTTGGATGCCAACGGGGTCATAAAGGCTGGTGTAACACCGGCCTGAGCGGTTAGCAGCATGAATTGCGATAATAATAAAACGCAGCTGTAAGTTATTAGTTTTTTCATTGATTAGTCTTGAAGTTTGAAGCTAACTTGAGTTCGCGTGGATAATGCAAACCGTGTAATAAAGCGGGTATAAAAACGTCATTAACACTAGCGGGTACAAACTACCCACTTAGATAGTAACGAAAAAAGCGACCCGCATCAGCGGGTCGCTTAATTGATTAAGGCTTAACGACGCCCTTCTCTTCTCAGCGCCGCAGGGGTGAAATCGCGGTCATTGAATACTTGTGAGAAGTCATACATCTCTTCTTCATTATCCAGCCCAATCGCCAGGTAACGACGTGAGTTGAAGTCATGATAGACATCCAGGGTGCTCCAATGCGTCGGTACTTCGTAATAATTCACACCATAGGCCACTGCCATGCGGAATAATTCATTACGGTTATCGTACATATCAGCAATCTGAATTTGCCAGCTGTCCTCGTCAATGTAGAATACTCGTTTGCCATAAACATGACGAGTGCCTTCTTTTAAGGTCGCTTCAACTTCCCATACCCGGTGTTTTTCCCAACGGACGTGCTCAGGATTAATGTGTCCAGGTTGAAGGATTTGTTCATATTTAAGCGAATCACTGTGTAGCTTGTAGCTATTATAGGCTACGTACAGCTCTTTTTTGCCTTTTAATGCCCAGTTATAACGATTCGGTGAACCATTAAACATATCAAAATCATCAGTGGTTCTTAACCCATCAGACGCGGTACCTGGCGCATCATAAGCAACATTAGGGGCACGACGTACACGACGCTGACCTGTGTTGTAAGTCCATGCCTGACGAGGCGTTTTAATTTGATCCATGGTTTCGTGAACCAGCAAGGCGGTACCGGCCAAACGAGCTGGCACAGTTACTTTTTGCTTGAACTTAAACAAAATATTCTCAGCATTCAATGCATCAGGTGTGGCACCTTCTTGTGAATACTTCAATAGCATTTTGTCATCAAAACCAATCAGGGTGTAGCTGCCAGAAGCCGTTGGTGCCGCTTGACCGCCCCAACGTTTGGCATTAACGCCACGATAGCGCAAGTTATGATTCCAAATCGCTTCTAATCCAGACTTCGGAATAGGGAATGGAATACCAATCGCTGCGCCTTTTATACCATTGCCGCCTTCAACAAGCTCAGCACTGGCTGCGTACTGTTTGGTTGCATCATAAACTGACTGAGGATAAGACGCCGAACGACGAGTCTTATAAACATTCATGGTATAGCTGTCAGGGTAAGTGCTGAACATCTTGACTTGTCCTGGTGACAGCTCATTTTTATATTGATCAAGGTTGGCTTTGGTGATCGTAAACAGCACTTTGTCTGCATTAAATGGATCAGGGTGATGATCACCCGGTTTATAACCCACAGGAGCTGTGGTAATACCGTTGTTCCAGGCCGGGATACTGCCATCGGCATTACCGGCTTTTAATCCACCCATTGGCGTCAGCGTAGTCCCCAGTGTTGCTACCTCTGGGGCCGTCAACTTGGCGCTAGCCACTGATGATGTCAGGGCCAGGGTTAACGCTGATGTGATCAGTGTTAATTTCTTCATACTAAAACCTCTAGTTTAAATTGAGTACTTGATACTAAATGAAACATAATCGCGATCGGCGAAAGTATTGGTCGTGCCCTGACCACCCCAGAAGCGATTATAAGATACATCGGCTGACCAACGACTCTGATAATCAAAACTAAGGGTCATACCCAGTGACTTTCGATCTTCAACAAACAAGAAGATTGGGTCAGGGGTAATACCATTTACATCATGTGAAAACACCAATCGTGGTGACACATTGATGCCGGCAAAGACATTGTTGAAGTCCGCTTTGGCTATCAAACGATAACCCCAGGCACTTTTGCTGGCAAACGGATTGGTCTCAGCACCATTTTCAAGGGCAACCTGAATACCTTCACGGCC
The DNA here is from genome assembly GCA_047614605.1 of Alteromonadaceae bacterium. Lineage (GTDB taxonomy): Bacteria > Pseudomonadota > Gammaproteobacteria > Enterobacterales > Alteromonadaceae > JABSOG01. Next base: position 1,925 of record JBLHHD010000257.1, on the reverse strand, counting down.
AACTAACGGACCACTTCGCCCAGTACCTGGACCATTAAGGCGTAATACCTCTGGATCAGGCAAATCATTAATCACTGTCGCACCGAGTTCGGCCAACAATATCAGATTGTCAGTGCCCCATGTTGGACCAAGCAAGTGAGTGAATGTCATCTGTGCCTGAGTCGTATCGCTGACAATGTAACCTCTGGCATATTCTCCCGGCCCTGGCGCATCCAATTGTGAGATACCAGCCAAATCAGCACGGAAAATACCAGCAGGAACACCCTCGGCAGCCAATTGTTGTGGCATACCAGCAAACAGTATTTCTACGTCATCAATCTGCAAAGGCTCATCCTGACGGAAGCTCACCTCACCCGATACAGCGGTATTACCAAGGGTAGTATTAAAGCTCAAACCAAAGAGTTTAATATCCTCAGGGTACTCAACCAACACTTTAGAATAGGCTTCGAGGTTTTTAACGTTATCAACGGTCATGGTGTTTTGCGCAAGATAAGCCAAATCACGCTGTAAAGCACCGCCGGTAAAGTTTGATGCACGACCCGAGAATAACGGTCGGTTACTGTGGTAGTTCATGAAGTAAAAACCAAACTCAGTATCATGCAGTTCTGGTGAGAAGATGCTTAACTTAATACCGTATTGGCCGCTGTCGCTGGCTTCATTTTCACCGTCACCGCCTTTAACCCGTAACGTCGCACGACGTGGAAAAGCACTGACATAAAGTCCGGCTAAAGTCGCCTTACCCTCTGCTGTAGTAGCATCAATACCAAACGCCGCAGCGGTGGCATAAAAGCTGTTTAAGTCATTTAAAATAGAGTTAAGGTCAGTCTCTGGTGCACCACCAAAACCTAACTGAACCGTATTGTAATAACCGCCTTCACCAGCAAAGTCATTGGTTGAGAAGTAACTGCCCGGTGCAGGTAAGTACGTTTCTTGCCAATCATACTGGTAGTAAAGCTCGACATTGACATCATCGGTAACACCCAAAGAAGCCCACACCATACCCACCGGAATAAACGCTTCTTTTAATTCGGCACCCGGCGCTCTAAGACGAGCAATATCTACCGGATTGTTATTGATACCGTGCGAGATAAGGGTGCTTTCACCCCAGTTTAATACCTGCTCACCAACACGTACCGACAATGGATTTAAACCATCGTTAAGGTCAAAATCGGCATAAACATAAGCATCCAGTAATCTGAAATCACGGCATACCAAGTCTTTGGCTTCATCATCTTCACACGGATCGTAGCTTGCACCACTAACCGAACGATTAGATGGACGGCTTTCATCCATCATCTCGAAATCATAAAAGTAAGTGAAACGAGTAAATACGCCCCAAGAACCTTTATTGATATCTAAATCATGAGTGCCTTTAAAGAGTTTGGAAAAGGTCTTACCCGGATCGAAATTCAGATTACCCGCGTCGCCATTACTTGAATAGCTCCCCGTATCAAAAGAATTCCAAACTTGAGAAGAGCTTGGGTAAGCAATAGGATTTGCAGTGTGAACAACCGGACTGTAGCCGGTCCAGTTAAACCGTGGATCGGTAGCTTTACCAATCAGGTTGTAATCTCTGTCTTCTGTACGCCAGCTTGCACCAATAGCAAAGGTTGAATCAAACGTGACATCAAAGCCACCGAGTTCAAACTTTGCAGCAGACGCTGACGCCATAGACAAAGCTAGTATAGCTGTGGTGATACCCACCGCTATTGGCTTTTTGGTAAACATACCAGGCCCTTTCTTCATATTATTATCTCCCCCTATCTCCGTACAGGTAGTTGTTTTATTCTTTAGTCGTAATCGCTCTGCAGTAGCAGCAAGCGTTACACAGCAGCAGGCATGGATAATTACATCATTTATGCACTTTCGCAAGTGCTTAAAAAGATCACAGAATTAACTTATGCCATTAATTTTAAAACTATTTT
>JBLHHD010000256.1:0-5121 GCA_047614605.1 Alteromonadaceae bacterium | reverse complement strand
TTTATAAGCACTATTTTCAGACTTTCTGGTTGGTTAAAATCAAATCATTCGGTGCTCTAGGACTATTCTTTACCCATTGCGGCAAGTAAATCGGCCTGATGTTCGACAGTCAACGGGGTAATAATACAATCGAGATCGCCTTCCATCACTTCATTAAGTTTATATAATGTCAGGTTGATACGGTGATCAGATAAACGTCCCTGAGGATAGTTGTAGGTTCTGATACGTTCAGAGCGGTCACCACTACCCACCAAAGAACGACGGGTACTCTCTTCTTCGAGGCGTCTTTTCTCATCGACAACGGCCTGAATACGTGAGGCTAGCATCGACATCGCTTTGGCTCTGTTTTTGTGCTGTGAACGCTCTTCTTGACACTCCACCACAATGCCTGAGGGCAAGTGAGTCAAACGAATGGCTGAATCGGTTTTATTAACGTGCTGACCACCGGCACCAGATGCCCTGAAAGTATCCACTCGTAAATCGCCAGGGTTAATACTGACAGCTTCTGCTTCCGGGATTTCTGGTAACACCGCCACAGTACAGGCAGAAGTATGCACCCGCCCCTGAGACTCAGTCTCAGGCACTCTTTGTACCCGATGCCCGCCAGATTCAAATTTCAATTGACCGTAAATTCTATCACCTGAAATGTGCACAACCACTTCTTTGTAACCGCCATGATCGCCCTCGTTAGAGTTAACCAATGCAACAGTCCACTTTTTTGATTCGGCATAACGGCTGTACATCCGAAACAAGTCACCAGCAAAAATTGCCGCTTCATCACCACCAGCACCAGCACGAATTTCAAGATAACAGTTGCGGGTGTCATTGGGGTCTTTGGGTAACATCAGTACTTCAAGCGCTTTATCAAATCGCTCTATTTCGCTTTTTGACTGTTTGAATTCTTCTTGCGCCATTTCACGCATATCCGGATCATCGTCTTTTAACATTTCCTCGGCAGCCGCAAAATCCCCTTCGGCCTCCTGATAAGCGATAAAGACCCTGGTGACTTCGCCAAGTTCTGAATACTCTTTGGACAATGACTTGAACTTGTCCTGGTCGCCAATGACTGACGGATCACTGAGTAACGCCTGGATTTCTTCATGGCGCTCAATTAAACCTTCTAACTTTGCGTAAACTGATTTATTCATTTATTAAATTCCAAGGACGTTTTTTATCAAGTGCAATTGCTCTGCTTCACCCGCTTTGGCGGCATTTTTGAGCGACTGGGTGGGTGAGTGCATCAATCGGTTGGTCAGCTTGTAAGCCAGTTCTTCAATGATTTTCTCAGGTTCTTTGCCGTTTGCATACTGACTCTTTGCTTTAGCCAGCAATTCATCTTTTATTTCATCACAATGGCTGCGGTATTGGCGAATCATATCAACCGAGCTTAATGAGCGTAATACGCTGGTGAATGATTGTGCCTGTTGTATTATTATTTCTTCTGCTTCCCGGGCTGCCTGAGACCGTGAGGCGATATTATCACCGACAATCATTTGCAAATCATCAACGGTATACAGATAAGCATCTTCCATTTCACTCACCTGCCCGTCAATATCACGGGGCACAGCCAAATCCACCAAAAAAATCGGATTGTTGCGACGTTTCTTTAATGCCGCTTCGACCACGCCTTTGCCAATGATTGGCAAGGTACTGGCGGTTGAGCTGATCACTATATCTGCTTTAGCTAAAGCATCGGGCACTTCGGCCAACGATATAACAGCACCGTCAAATTGACTTGCCAATGCTTGCGCTCTGGTTAACGTACGGTTAGCCACGGTCATATGAGTGACGCCCTGCTCGATCAGGTGACGGGCAACCAGTTCTATGGTTTCACCAGCACCGATGAGTAGTACTCTGGCATCATTTAGCTGACCGAAAATATGTTTTGCCAGATTGACTGCCGCATAAGCCACCGAAACAGCATTAGCACCAATATCAGTGTCGGTGCGCACTTGTTTGGCAACCGAAAAGGTATGTTGAAATAATCGCTCAAATAACGACGAGATCACTGCCGAATTTTTTGCCAGCGAATAGGCTTGTTTTATTTGACCCAGAATTTGCGGCTCACCAAGGACCAGCGAATCGAGTCCACAAGCAACCCGCATAACATGTTTACAGGCATCCATTTCGTGGTGATCATAAACGTATTGCGTTAGTTGTGCCTGACTAACCTGATGAAACTGGCTTAGCCATAATAAAACTTCTTCGGTATTGGTCTGTTTGCCGCTACAATAAATCTCGGTGCGGTTGCAGGTCGATAAAATGACCGCATCAGTTAAACCAAGTGTAGCCGATAGTTGCTGCAGCGCACTAACCATTTGCTCAGGTGAAAAAGCAACCCGCTCCCGTAACTCGACAGGGGCAGTGTTATGGTTAATACCTAAGGCAATAATGGTCATTAATACAGGTTCATTGTGACTGGACGCTGAATTTTACGAGAAATAACCGGATAAAAAAAGATAATGACAAATATTCTGTGCATTAAATTATGAAAAAGCCCCTTTTAGCCCTAAAACGATTACAAAAGCCGCTACAATTGTGCCTGGTGGTACTGCTAAGTCTATTATTAACCGCTTGTCAATCACCCAGACACGCAATGAACCAAGTGCCAGATAACCAAAGCCGGGCCTCTCGTCAGGATGCATTGCAACAGTTGCAACACTGGCAAGTTAAAGGCAAGTTTCTATTTAAAGGTCCACAAAAAAAGCAATCTGTCAGCCTTAACTGGACCCAGGACCTAAAGCGCTCTGACATTCGCCTGACTACCTTTATGGGTATTTCAGTACTCAAAATGGTCAGCGACCAGCACAGCGCCACGTTAAAAACCGACGATCAAACCGTTACCTCAAATGATCCACAAAAATTGCTTAACGATAATACTGGTATTGCTTTACCGGTTAACAGTTTGGCTGACTGGATGAAAGGCGCATTACCGGTCGAACAAGGCTTAAATGCACTCGGGCAAAAAAATGGCCAGGTGGTGATGTGGGATGAATTCAATCGGATCAAACAAATTCGTCTGGTCGATAAGCATTTTATTCCCTGGCAAATCGACTATCTCGGTTACTCTGCTGTCGAGTCCCACCAGTTACCTCAAAAAATACGCCTGACGGGCAATGACATTAAAATCACCATAACCATCAATGATTGGGAACTGTCCAGTGACTGACACGCTTATTTTACCGGCCCCGGCCAAAATTAATTTGTTTTTGCATATTAACGGTCAGCGCAGTAACGGTTATCACGAGTTACAAACGATTTTTCAATTTTTGGACTACAGCGACACCTTAATGTTTACTAAAACGGACGATAATCAAATTACCCTAAGCTGTGATCTAAGCGAATTACAAAGTGACGATAACCTGATCATCCGGGCTGCCCGCTTACTCCAGGCGAATTACGCTAAAGATAAAGGCATTCACATTCATTTGGATAAAGTGTTGCCCATGGGCGGCGGCGTCGGTGGCGGTTCGTCAGATGCAGCCACTACCATGCTCGCATTAAATAAGTTGTGGGAACTCAATTTGTCACCCGCACTTTTGGCTCAGCTTGGCCTTGAGCTAGGTGCCGACATTCCGGTGTTTATCAACGGTCATTCAGTGTTTGCACAAGGTGTCGGTGAGCTGTTCACCCCTTATCAACCAGCTGAGTGTTGGTACCTGGTAGCCAAGCCCAATTGTCATGTAGCTACCGATAAAATCTTCAAACATCCCGATTTGCCAAGGGATACGCCAACCATCAATCCTCAGGACTACCAATTTGACAACAGTATGAATGATTGCCAATCATTGGTTAAAAAGCTCTACCCCGAGGTTGCCAAAACACTGGAGCGGTTGATAGAATACGCCCCGACGCGCATGACCGGCACCGGAGCTTGTATATTCAGCACCTTCACTAATCGGCAACAAGCCGAGAAAACCGCTGAAAAAGCAAAGGCTTACTTGCCAAAAAACGTATCAATCTTTATTGCAAAAGGGTTAAATGTGTCCCCGACACACACCGCCCTTTCAAAATACGGATAACTCAAGATAAAGAATTAAACGGCCAATTGTGGCTTGCTCGAATTAATTAAACTATTTATGTACTGAGGATCCTGCTGTGCCAGATATGAAGCTTTTTACCGGTAACTCCATTCCCAAGCTTGCCGCGCGTGTAGCAAAACGCCTGGATATTACGCTCGGAGATGCCACTGTCGGGCGTTTCAGCGATGGAGAGATAGCCGTAGAAATAAACGAAAATGTCCGTGGCGCGGATGCTTTTATTATCCAGTCAACCTGTCAACCGACCAACGACAACTTGATGGAACTCATCGTAATGGTTGATTCTTTGCGCCGCGCTTCTGCCGGTCGCATCACAGCGGTTATTCCTTATTTTGGTTATGCTCGTCAGGACCGTCGTGTTCGTTCAGCCAGGGTACCAATTACGGCTAAAGTCGTTGCTGATTTTCTTTCGAGTGTCGGTGTTGATCGGGTATTAACGGTTGACCTTCATGCTGAGCAGATTCAGGGTTTCTTTGACGTACCAGTGGATAATGTCTTTGGTACGCCGATTTTGCTGGACGACATGAAAAGCCGCAAGTTCGACAACCCAATCATTGTATCCCCGGATATCGGTGGTGTAGTACGAGCTCGTGCGGTTGCCAAACTTCTTAATGATACCGATTTGGCTATCATTGATAAACGTCGTCCACAAGCCAATGTTGCCCAGGTAATGCACATTATTGGTGATGTAGCAGGCCGTGACTGTATTATCGTTGATGACATGATTGATACCGGTGGAACTTTATGTAAAGCCGCAGAAGCGCTGAAAAAACACGGTGCCAACCGGGTGTTTGCTTACGCTACTCACCCGGTATTCTCAGGCTCAGCCCCAGAGAATATTGCCAACTCAGTGATTGATGAACTCATTGTTACTGACAGTATCCCATTAAGCGCTCAAATGGCCGCCATTGAAAAAGTTAAGCAACTGACTTTAGGCGACATGCTTGCCGAGGCTATTCGCCGGGTAAATAACGAAGAGTCAATTTCGGCGATGTTTGATTAATATTAAATGGGTTCGATCCAATTAGTTGGCTCTGACCATATCACGCAATTTAGGGTAACAGTTTTATTTATGGTAGGA
>JBLHHD010000255.1:0-5124 GCA_047614605.1 Alteromonadaceae bacterium | reverse complement strand
GCTTTGGGTTTGATCAGCGAAAAGTTTTCGACTTGATTATCAAAATCAGCCAAAATTTGTTTGGCTCTATCACTGCCCGTTTTATCAAAGTGACGCTGGATTAGCTGTTGCAAATGCAGTTGTAATTGTGGGTGTTCAACCGGGTTCAAGTCAATAAACTCGTAATTTAGCTGGTTTTTAACCGTTCTGTTTTCGTCAAACAAATAAGCGGTGCCACCGGTCATTCCTGCACCAAAGTTGATGCCAACATCACCGAGTACAACGATAGTACCGCCGGTCATATATTCACAACCATTATCACCAACTCCCTCGATGACCGTCGTGGCACCTGAATTTCTTACGGCAAAACGTTCACCGGCTTGACCAGCTGCAAACAGCTCACCACCGGTTGCACCATATAGGCAGGTATTGCCCATGATCACCGAATCACAGGCTTCAAATGAAACCCCTCTTGGTGGAGCCATTGTAATGCTGCCACCGGACATGCCTTTACCCACATAATCATTGGCATCACCAACGAGTTGCATGTGGATACCTTTGATATTCCATACCCCAAAACTTTGTCCGGCAGTGCCGTTAAAGTGCAGGGTTAATGGTTTATCGACAATGCCGTTTTCTCCATGCTGCAAGGCCAGTTTGCCAGATAGAGTAGCACCTACCGAACGGTCAGTGTTCTTGATAGTGTAATGGAATCCGACTTGCTCTGGTTGTTCAAGGTAGTGTTCATAATCCTGGACCAGCGTTTGATTCATCACACCTTTGTCAAAGGTATCGTTACGGCTGGTGCAATGTAACGACCGATCCGATTTTACTGCGCTTGAGGTGATGATAGAGCGCAAATTCAGTCGCTGTTGTCTGCCGGTATGACCGGGTAATACATCGAGCAGGTCGGTTCGGCCAATCAGGTCGTTAATACTGGCTACGCCGAGCATTGCCAGATATTCGCGGGTTTCCTGGGCAACAAACTCAAAGTAGTTTATCACCAGTTCAGGTAATCCTTTGAAATACTTTTTACGCAGTTGCTCGTCCTGGGTAGCGATACCTGTGGCGCAGTTGTTAAGGTGACAAATACGCAGGAATTTACAACCCAGCGCCACCATAGGCCCGGTACCAAAACCAAAGCTCTCGGCACCAAGTATGGCACCTTTGATGACATCAAGGCCGGTTTTCAAGCCGCCATCAACCTGTAAGCGGATTTTGTGACGCAAGCCATTCTCAACCAGTGCCTGATGAGCTTCGGATAGTCCAAGCTCCCACGGGCTACCCGCATATTTGACCGAGGTTAACGGGCTGGCTCCGGTGCCACCATCGTGACCTGAGATGGTGATTAAATCGGCGTAAGCCTTAGCTACACCAGCGGCAACGGTACCAACACCTTGCTCAGAGACCAGTTTAACTGAAACTAGTGCGGTGGGATTGAGCTGTTTTAAGTCGAAAATCAGCTGGGCTAAATCTTCAATCGAATAGATATCGTGATGAGGCGGTGGCGAGATAAGAGTCACACCCGGCGTCGAATGGCGCAGCTTGGCGATATGTGCCTGTACTTTGCCGCCAGGTAATTGCCCGCCTTCGCCGGGTTTGGCTCCCTGAGCCATTTTTATCTGGATCACATCAGCATTCATCAGATAGTGGGCAGTCACCCCAAACCGTCCGGAAGCGACTTGTTTAATCCGTGAGTTTTTCGGTGAATTAAACCGTTTGGCATCTTCGCCACCCTCACCAGAGTTGGAGAAACCACCAAGGTGATTCATCGCCATAGCAAGCGATTCATGAGCTTCTGGCCCCAGTGCCCCTATTGACATGCCAGCGCTGTCAAATCGTTTGAAAAGAGACTCTTTGGCTTCGACGGTAGCAATATCCTTTGGCGTTTGTTTGGTATTTAATGCCATTAAGTCACGCAAACATTTGTTTTTACGTTGGTTGACTTGTTGGGCAAACCGCTCGTAATCGCTGTACTTGCCACTTTGTACGGCTTTTTGCAGCAAGGTCACCACATCAGGATTAAAGCAGTGGTATTCGCCATTATGGACAAATTTTAATAACCCGCCCTGACTCATCGGTTTTTGTGGTTTCCAGGCTGCTTTGTTGAGTACTCGCAAATCGTCTTGCAAGTCTTCAAAGTTGGCCCCGCCGATACGGCTGCTGATGTTAGGCAGGCATAACTTGGCGACATCGGCATGTAAGCCGACCGCTTCAAATAAACCTGAACAGCGGTAACTGGACATGGTTGAAATGCCCATTTTCGACATGATCTTCAACAGACCTTTGTTAATACCTTTACGGTAATTGCTGTAGGCTTGTTTAACCGGGATGTCGATATGATCTTTGACTGCCAGCTTGGTGATCACTTCATAAGCAAAAAATGGATAAACAGCGGTGGCACCTAGTCCCAGCAATACCGCAAAATGATGCGGGTCACGGGCGGTGGCTGTTTCGACGATAACGTTTGAATCACACCGCAGATGTTCCTCAATCAGTCGCTGTTGTACAGCGCCGACGGCCAGAGCTGCAGGGATGATTAATTTGTCGGCTTTAATATGGCGGTCAGACAGCACCAGGATCACGGTGTTTTGATGTTTAATCAATTCGACAGCCTGATCACATAGGCTGTTGATTGCCTTCTCAAGGCCCGTAAGGGGATCATAATTGAGGTAGATAGTGACATGACGGTAATGCTGGTGATCAAACTCACGTAATTGTTTTAAATCGGTATGCATTAATACCGGTGAGTCGAAGATGATCCGATAAGCATAACCGGAGGTTTCGTTAAACACGTTTTGCTCACGCCCGACACAGGTCGACAGTGACATTACATGAGCTTCACGTAACGGGTCGATAGGCGGATTGGTGACTTGGGCAAACTGTTGGCGAAAATAGTCATAAATTGAACGTTGGTGCTCAGACAATACCGCGATTGGGGTGTCATCACCCATGGAGCCCAGCGCTTCTTGTCCATCGGTGGCAAGGACTTTAATCACCGAATGAATTTCTTCTACCGAATAACCAAATAACTTTTGATAGACTAGCTGGGTCTGGTCGTTAAATAACGGTTTATCGGCAAGTTCAGTACGACACTCTTCATAGGGGGTTAGTCTTTGAATATTATCGTTAAGGAATTGACGGTACGGTAGACGGCATTTCAAATCATAATCAATTTCGCTTGAATGCCAAGTTTTTCCGGTAAAGGTATCAATGGCAAACATTTGACCGGGACCCACACGGCCTTTTTCAACCACTTCATCCGGTGCATAGTTCCAAATCCCTACCTCTGAAGCCAAAGTGATCAAACGATCTTTGGTGATCACGTAACGGGCCGGACGCAAGCCATTTTTATCAAGGTTACAGGCCACATGGCGGCCATCAGTCATAACGACACCAGCAGGTCCGTCCCAGGGCTCCATATGCATCGAACTAAATTCGTAAAATGCGCGTAAATCATCATCCATTTGGCCATTGGCCTGCCATGCTGGTGGCATGATAAGGCGCATCGCTCTGAACAAGTCCATACCGCCAGCGAGCAGCAATTCGAGCATATTGTCCAAAGAAGCAGAATCTGAGCCACTAGTCGAAATAAATGGAGCGGCTTCGGGTAAATCGGGTAACAATGGCGAGAGGAATTTACGCTCTCGGGCTTTGGCCCATTGGCGATTACCTTTAATCGTATTTATTTCACCGTTATGGGCAAGGTAACGGAACGGTTGTGCCAACGGCCACAAAGGAGAGGTATTGGTAGAAAAGCGTTGATGGAAAACACAAATCGCCGTTTGCATTCTGATATCAGCCAAATCAAGATAAAATTTCGGTAAGTCAGCCGGACGTACCAACCCTTTATAAATGGTGACTTGACCGGATATGCTACAGGCATAAAAATCAGTGTCATCTTCGAGGCGTTTTTCTATTTTACGTCGGGCGATATACAAACGACGCTCTAAATCAATGGTACTCCAGCCTGGGCGGGCATTGATGATCAATTGCTCAATCACAGGCAAGCTGGCTTTGGCGATATCACCGAGTACATCCGGATTGGTGGGAACAGTACGCCAGCCAACCGCAGTCAGGGTTTGAGCAATTAATTCTTGTTCGATGATTTTGCGGGCGTGCTCGGCCTTTTTTTCATTCTGGCTGAAAAAAAAGGTGCCGACGCCATAGACTCTGCCTAGATGCCAGTTATTTTCGGCGGCAATAGCGCTAAAGAAATTATTCGGTTTTTGTAATAGCAAGCCACAGCCGTCGCCGGTTTTGCCATCGGCAGAAATGCCACCACGGTGCTGCATGTTGGCTAATGCAGTAATGGCTGTTCTCACAATTTTATGGCTCGGATCACCATCCATATTGGCAATTAAGCCAAAGCCACAGTTATCTTTGACCTGATCATGGTTATATAACGTCATCGGTTAAGGTCCTATTGATAATCACTGAAGAAAAAACTTGCTGGAAGTCGAGCTTGCCAGAATATACGTTGCTGGTTACCCATCTCTTTTGGGAATGCAAACCGAAACACTTTTTATTATAGTCAATTATTGCCAAATATGGCGCTTGCGCTGTTGCTGTTAATCACATTTTTTTCATTGGTTCTTTTTGTGGTGGTTTTAAGGGTTTGCCAGCATGTTAACTCTTTTTTTGCCGAGTTTGTATTTTTTTATGCTAAAAATGTGAATTTTAATTGAATAAAATGTGAGGTTAGGTACGTGAATTTTAATTATAAGAAAAATATTGACTAATTATCATCCAACAACTGTAAGGTGGTGTAAATGGTTTCTACGGCTGCCGTATAGAATACAGGGTCTATTTTGTCAATGGTGTCATTTTCGGTATGATAATGCTTATGGTCATTGACACTAAAAAATAGATAAGGGATACCTTTTTTAGCAAAAGGGTAGTGATCACTGGCTTTACGCCAGTCTATCCGGTATCGACGATCATAACTGTTACCACTGCCATTGTGACCTGAAAGGAGACATAAACTGGCTTGAACAACACTTTTATTGATCACCTCAGCGAGCGGCTGATACGCCTTTGCGCCAGCCAGATATAAACGTTTCTTTTTACCCGGATAGGCAATCATATCCATATTTAAATTGTATTTAATTTTGTCGATGGCCACTGGGCTATTTCGTAAAAACG
>JBLHHD010000254.1:0-5149 GCA_047614605.1 Alteromonadaceae bacterium | reverse complement strand
ATCGGCATCTGAGCTGGCAAAATGACTGACTTCACCAAACCAATTCAAGTCAAATGCCCCATATTGATAAGGTGCACGGTTATTAAACGCCAGCTGTGGCAACGCCCGGTATGAAGAAGGGTGAGGGCCGAGTACTTTAAAATCCTGAATACGTAATACCGAATCAATATTATGGCTGTAATAAGACAATTCAAAATGCTGATTGAGGTTGGCATCGGTGCGATCTTGATGTTTGGAGCCCAAATCGTTTAGGTAAGCATCGTCGCTGACGTCGGTGAAGTTGACAAAAGCCCGTAAGGTATCATCATAATCACTACGGTGTTGCCAGTGCACCAGATGTCGGGTATTTAAATCTTTCCGCTCATTATCTTGAGGCAAAAGTTCAAGGTCAACTAATCCTTCATTGTTTTGCGCCAGGTAGCGAAACTCTGATTGGAGCTGAATACCCCGTTTGGTCATTATTCGTGGGGTTAACGTGGCATCAAGATCCGGGGAGATATTCCAGTACCAGGGGGTGATGATTTCAACTCCGTGTTTGACCGAGCTGCTGACTTTGGGGTATAAAAAACCGCTTTTGCGCCGATCATCCAAGGGGAAAGTTAAATAAGGAATATAAATTATTGGGGTATCGTTGATTCTAATTGAGGCATTCCAGGCTTCAGCCCAGCCTTCTTTGCGAGAAAAGGTAATTTCTTCTGCTGATAGCAACCAGCCGTCGTCATCAATCGGGCAGGTGGTAAAGGTGCCGTCATTAAGCACTAAATAATCTTTGTCCTGAATGTCCAGTAAACTGGCTTCACCCCGGCCTACCTTGCCCGTCATGACATATTTTGAATTGGATAGTTTGACCCGGCTTTGGCCGATATTGGCTTCGAGTCCTGTGCTGGTGACATCAATGGCTTCGTTGTGATATTTGATCTGTCCACTGGCGCTCATGGATCTTTTCGAACGGGAAAATTGTGCTTTGTCGCTTTTAAGCTGACTGTCTTGTAAGCACACCGTCACATCGCCTGAAAAGTCCGCTTCACCGTTTTTCAACAAAGTGGCATTTTTAGCGCTGATGGTGATCGCTTGGGGGTCTTTGTCGTCGATTTGAGTTGGTTTTTGACAAAAGGCCAAGGTATCGGCGCTATTCATTACGGTTTGGGCTGCGCTAACGGGCTCAGCGGCAAAACCTGAGAACGACTGGCTGCATAATGTGGCGATAATTGATAACCGGAAGTGTTGTTTCATCGGGTAGTTCAAATCCTAATCAGTAAAGTTGACAGCTGGCTATAGGCGGCGATAGCTGGATGAAAAAGCTCCTGACGCAGGCCCGCTATGATAAATCAATTTTCTTCAATGCGCTAATCCGATATAGTCTCACTTTAGAGTTTTTTCAACTAATAAGGCCGTTCTTGGTGGATTTAAGTTCAGATAGTCGTTTAGCGCAATTACACCAGTGGATAAAAAAACAGTTCGAGTTGACTGATTTGACGTTAACGGTGGTGTCCGGGGATGCCAGTTTTCGGCGTTATTATCGTTTTGAATATCAAAACCAGACGTTTATTGCGGTGGACGCTCCCCCGGATAAAGAAGATAGCCGACCTTTTGTTAGTGTTTCGCAAGCTTACAGCCAGCAAGGGGTGATCGTGCCTGAGGTTGTTCATGCTAACTTGTCGCTTGGTTTTATGTGTTTAAGCGATTTGGGCGACAGCTTGTTATTAGGTGAGCTGGATGAGCACAATGTTGATCATTATTATCAAAAAGCACTGGCTTTATTAACCCCGATTGGCGAAGTGACTGCCATTGATGGGGTGGCCCTGCCTGTCTACGACGAAGCCCGTTTATATACCGAAATGGAATTACTAACCCAGTGGTTATTACCTCATCACCTGAATTTGTCATTAACGGATGAACAGCATCAAACCATAAAGACGGCTTTTAAAGTGCTGGCTGACAACGCCATGGCACAGCCGCAAATGGGCGTACATCGTGACTTTCATTCACGTAATTTAATGATCACCGCAGATGATGAATTAGCGGTGATTGATTATCAGGATGCCGTTGTTGGTGCAATCACCTATGATGCGGTGTCGTTACTCAGAGATTGTTATATTCAGTGGCCTGAGGAGGTGGTATATCGCCATGTATTGGCCTTTAAACAGCAAATGACGGTTAAGTTTCCTGAGCTTGGGCAGGTCAGTGATAGCCGGTTTATTCGTTGGTTTGATTTGATGGGGATGCAAAGACACATTAAAGTCTGTGGTATTTTTGCCAGACTATATTACCGGGATGGCAAAAAAGGTTATCTTAAAGACATTCCCATGACACTGGATTACCTGATTGATGCGGGTAAAAAATACGCCGAGTTCAGTGCTTTTGTCGCTTTGCTTGACGCGCAGGTAAGACCGCTGTTGTTAAAGAAATCGGTTAAGGATTAGTGCTTGTCCGGAAACGCCGTTTCTATCCGCCAGTATGGCGGGACAATAACTATGCAGCGAAGTTTTAAGGCTTATTAATCAATAAGTTAATGATTTAATGCCGATAAGAAACTAATTCGAGCAGCGCGAGGGTTAGTGTTTCGGGATGAGAACTAATTGGGCTTAAATAAATAATGAAAGCAATGATACTAGCTGCCGGTAGAGGTGAGCGAATGCGTCCGTTGACGGATGTATGCCCTAAACCCCTGCTTAAAGTGGCAGATAAACCGTTATTGGTTTATCACATCGAAAAACTGGTGGCGATAGGCATTAAACAAATCGTGATCAATCATGCCTGGCTGGGTGAGCAAATAGAGCAAACTATTGGCGATGGTGCGCAGTGGGGGGCACAGATTAGCTTCTCGCCTGAGCCTGCCGGTGGGCTGGAAACGGCTGGTGGTATAGTCAATGCCTTGCCACTATTGGGGGATGAACCCTTTTTGGTGGTTAACGGGGATATCTGGACAGATTTTGATTTTGCGCTGTTACCACAGACATTAAACGATAGTCTGGCTCATCTGGTACTGGTGGATAATCCGTTACACAACGTCGATGGTGACTTTATTTTGGCCGATGACAGTCACTCTTTGCTAACAAACAAAACATCATCGGCTAGTACTAATCAAGTTGCTTTGACTTTTAGTGGTATCGCTGTTTATCATCCTGACATATTTGCCGGTTTAACTGCTCAACGTTATGCGCTGGGGCCGTTGTTAAAAACGCAGATAACCCGGCAAAATGTAGTGGGCCAATATTACTCGGGTTTATGGACTGATGTAGGTACGATAGAACGGTTGGCAGCGCTTGAAAAGCAATTAGCAACACTAAGCAAATAATCAATAAAGGTTAAAATTTTATGTGGGGAAGGGTTTTAGGCACTTTGTTTGGGTTTATGTTTGGCCGCGTATTTGGTGCCATTTTGGGCTTTTATGTCGGTTATTTATTTGACAGAAGGTTGCGACAAAATTTCGATGAAAAGGGCGGATTCAGTCGTTATTTTAAAGCCGCAGGCGCTAAAGCTCGTCAGGCGATATTTTTTCATAGTACCTTTTCAGTTATGGGGCATATTGCCAAGTCTAATGGTCGGGTGAATGAAACTCACATTCAGGCAGCGAATGTGATCATGGGTTTTATGAAGCTTGACGATAGTCAGAAAAAAGAAGCTCAGGCGTCGTTTCGTGAAGGTAAAGGCGACGATTTTGCTTTTGCAAAAACCCTTAAAGACTTTAAAAGCAGTGTCTTTGGTCGCAAAGAGTTATTGCAGGTATTTCTTGAGGTCCAAATTCAAGCCGCCTATAGCGACGGGACTATCAGTGCTCAAGAAAAACAATTATTGCAAAGTGTGGCTAAAACATTCGGCTTTACCGACACCGAGCTTGAGGCGATTTTAAAGCGCTGGGAAGCCGAGTTTCGGTTTCACCAGGAGCAATATCAAAATGGCAATGGTAAAGGGCGCACCGCATCCAAATCCGCCCTTGAAGATGCGTATAAGGTCTTGGGGGTAAAAGCTGACAGCAGCTCGCAGGACATCAAAAAAGCCTATAAAAAACAAATGAACCAACATCACCCGGATAAACTGATGTCTAAAGGATTGCCACCTGAAATGATGGATATGGCTAAACGCAAGGCTCAGGATATTCAGGCGGCTTATGATTTGGTCCGTCAAAAAGCCGCTTAAAGATTGTCCGTGCTCAGTTATGTCTTTGGCGGGTTCCCTGTGCCGACTGAACTCCTTTTCTGCTCCTACATCCTGTAATGAAAAAAAGCGCCCGACGGGCGCTTTTAAGGTCAACAAGCAACCTTATTTTTGTTTGCTATGGCACTGCTCCACACAAATTTCTGATGCGCTTTGGAGGCTGTCAATAATATTGCGCAAACCCGCAGCTTGTGCGGCGCTCATATAAGCCGTTTCATCAACCTCAGTCATTCTGTCGAGTGAAGTGCTGACATACTGTAAAGTGTTGATGATTTGGTCGAGGGTTTGCTCGGCAGTATCTTTTACCAATGAATTTGAATTACTCATGATGATGGTCCCCTTTAGTCACTGTAACGATGGTTTTTTGCTCGTTTGAAGCAGTCGCAGACAATAAAGCCGTGACGCCGGGCACCAGTGGTGTAAACTTTTTCTCAGTCATTTTTTTCGTCCTTACTCTGTCACGCAGAGTTATGGTCGGTGATTTGATTAGCTGTTCTTCAGAGGTCCCCACCTCTTTGGAGCAGCGCTGTGTTTACTACTTTTTTACCTTCACTCCTCTTGGTTATTTGTACAGGTTTAATTATAGCGTAGAATACAGTAAAGGTCAGTAAATAAACTGATTATGCTTATAATAAATTCTTTTATAGGATGTTCTACTTAGACTTAATCGCTATTTGTGGATATAAGTAATCGACTGTTTATTCTTAAGGGGTATCCTGTTAGCTCCACCTACCACAATATCTTAGTAGTCAAAATCCCATCCTTTGTGTGACCCTCAATTGCGGTGTAGGCTTAAATTTATAACGATTGTCGACAGCGTTGCAGGGGAAATTAAAAGTGAAGCTGGCTGCAATACATGGGCCTTGGTGGAGCTAAGTGGATACCCCTTTTATTCTTACACCTGATAGAGTATAATTCACTCACTTTGACACTGTAAAATGAAGATATCGACCTGTGATCCCAATCCTTTTTGTAGACCACCTTACGCCTG
>JBLHHD010000253.1:0-5151 GCA_047614605.1 Alteromonadaceae bacterium | reverse complement strand
GGTATTGCAAGACACCAATGATGCGTTTTTAGCTAACATCCAAAAAGACGGCACCTATTCGGTGGTGCCACGAGTAGCAGGTGGCGAGATCACCGCCGAAAAACTGATTGTAATAGGTCAGGTTGCTAAAGAATTTTCGTTGTATACCAAAATCACCGGTGCCCAGCGAATTGGTATGTTTGGTGCCCAGTTACATCAGTTACCGCAAATTTGGAAAAAATTGGTGGACGCTGGCTTTGAAACGGGTCAAGCCTACGGCAAAGCCTTAAGAGCCGTTAAATCCTGCGTCGGTACTAACTGGTGTCGATTTGGCGTGCAAGATAGTACTGGTATGGCTATCCAGCTTGAAGAGCGTTATCGGGGGATTCGTTCATCGCACAAATTTAAAATGGGCGTATCAGGATGTACCCGCGAGTGTGCTGAGGCGCAAGGTAAAGACTTTGGCATCATAGCCACCGAAAAAGGTTGGAACTTGTATGTCGGCGGTAATGGCGGAATGCGCCCAAGACACGCCGAATTGTTCGCCACTGATTTGGATGATCAAACCCTGCTGCAATACATCGACCGAATTTTGGTTTATTACATCCGCACCGCTGAGCGTTTGCAACGTACATCAGTATGGATGGAATCGATGGAAGGCGGGCTGGATAACCTCAAAGCCGTGGTGATTGATGACAAGCTTAATTTGGCACAAGACATGGATTTACAAATGCAAATTTTGGTGGACAACTACGAGTGTGAATGGAAAAACACCGTTAATGATAGCGAAAAGCTGCAACGCTTTAACCATTTCGTCAACACCAAGCAGACCGATCCGAATATTATCTTCACAACAAAACGGGACCAAATAAGTCCGGCAAGCCAAAAGCCAGAAGTAGAAATGGCGTAATCGCTATTTATAGATAAAAAAATTAACAGGAAAAATAAATTATGAGTGACTGGACTGATATCTGCAGCTTGACTGACATTCCTCAAATGGGCGGCGTGTGTGCGCTGCATCAGGGTCAACAGGTGGCCATTTTTAATCTCTCTCATGAGGGCAAGGTCAAGTCGATTGGTAACTACGATCCGATTGCCAAAGCCAGCGTGATCTCCCGGGGGATTGTTGGTGATATTAAAGGTCGCCAAGTGGTGGCGTCACCCATCACCAAATTGCATTTTTGCCTGGATACTGGGGAGTGTTTACAACGCCCGGATACCAAGCTTACCGTTTACCCAGTACGGATCATTAAAGACCGCGTACAGATGCAAATTTGCGCTTAACTTATTCTTTTTGGAGCATTAACTCATGAGTACTTTATCCGGTTTCAAACTGGCTTCTTTTAGTGGAAAAAGTAAAATTTTACACCTTAGTTGGATGGCATTTTTTATCACTTTTTTGGTGTGGTTTAATCATGCACCCTTGTTGGGGGCGATTGCTGAGTCACTTAACCTTACCCCGGCGCAAATTAAAACCTTGTTGATCCTCAATGTGGCCATGGCTATTCCTGCTCGGGTTATAGTGGGCATGTTAACCGACCATTTTGGTCCGCGTAATGTCTTTAGTGCCCTATTGCTGGTGTGTAGCATTCCGTGCTTTATGTTTGCGGTGGCCGACAGCTTTGAGCAAGCGGCTTTAGCGCGTTTCTTGATGGGGTCGATTGGGGCTGGTTTTGTGGTTGGCATACGACTGGTCAGCGAATGGTTTCCAGCTAATGAGCTGGGTGTGGCAGAGGGCATTTATGGCGGCTGGGGCAACTTTGGATCGGCGGCTGCGGCCATCAGTCTACCCACTGTTGCGTTGATTTTTGGTGGTGATGACGGTTGGCGTTATGCCATTGGAGCAACGGGTTTGCTCAGTGCTTTGTATAGTGTTTATTTTTATCTTCAAGTCACTGATACACCAAAAGGGTCGACCTATTACAAACCTAAAGCGGCAGGCGCGATGGAAGTGACTAGCACCGGGGATTTTTTCTTGCTGTTGCTGATGAAAGTGCCGATGTATCTGGTTTTGGCGTTGCTGGTGTATAAGGTCAATCAGCCGGGTATTGGTTTGCTTGATGATGCTTTAGCGCTTAACTTATATGTTGGTCTTAGTGCCTTGTATGTGGTGGAATGTTGGCAAACCTGGCGGGTCAATAAACAAATCTTTACTACGCCGGTAATTGAGCCTCATCGTTATCAGTTTAAACAGGTCGCTGTGCTTAATATCTTGTATTTTACTACCTTTGGCTCTGAGCTGGCCGTGGTGTCAATGTTGCCACTGTTTTTTGCTGAGGTGTTTGATTTAAATATGGTGACTGCCGGTTTACTGGCCTCCAGTTATGCGTTTATGAATCTGGCTTCGCGCCCAGGTGGTGGTTGGCTCAGTGATCGTTTTGGCCGTAAGCGCACCTTGCTGATTTTAACCGCCGGATTATCGGTAGGCTATTTGTTGATGGCGTTGATTAACAGTGACTGGCCTTTGTCTTTGGCCGTTGGGGTGGCGATGTTGTGCTCCTTTTTTGTTCAGGCCGGTGAGGGTGCCGTGTTTGCAACGGTGCCATTGATTAAACGACGTTTAACCGGACAAATTGCTGGTATGACCGGGGCTTATGGTAATGTTGGCGCAGTCTGTTATCTGACGGTTTTGACCTTTGTCAGCTACGAGATGTTCTTTATGATCATCGCTGGTAGTGCGTTGCTTGGCCTGGTCTGTTTAGCCTTTTTGACTGAACCTAAAGGGGCAATGACAGAAATCAATGAAGATGGTACGGTTGAACTCATTGGCGTTGGTTAAAAGCAGGTGAATAACGTGATTGAACAGCCCGAACAAAAGTACAGGGGCATTGACCAACCATTAACAGCCATGGGCGGTAAGCTTAAGCTTGACAGTGCTGGCTATTCGGTTGCTGGTGTTAAGGCACATAACGAAGATGCTTTTGGTGTCGCAGCACCCTCGGCGATTTTAACATCAGCCAAGGGGATTGTGGCGGCAATTGCTGACGGTGTGTCTCATGCTTCTCAAGCGGCCAAAGCCAGTGCTTATTGTATCGACAACTTTAAGCGTGATTACTATAAGACACCTACCACCTGGTCTACCGGGCACGCCATTTCGGATGTGCTGGCAAAAATCAACAGTGGTTTGTTTAACCAGCCTGACAGTCAGTCGCAATGGCTGACTACCTTTAGTGGTGTGGTCTTTAAATCGGCCACCGCCCACATTTTTCATGTGGGTGACACCCAAATTCTACGTATCGCCGATCAGCAGTTAAAAGTATTAACGAGCGCTCATAATCAAACGCTGGGCAACAAAACCCGGCTGCTGACCCGGGCTATGGGGGCTGATAATCATTTAAAAGTCGATTATCAGACGGTGGAAATTCAAGTCGGTGATGTATTTATCTTAACCAGTGACGGGGTGCATGATCATATCAGCGAAGCCGCTATTATGGCTTTGGTGAACAAGGGCTTGGCATTACGGCAATTGGCTGAACAACTGACTGAACAAGCCAAAGCCAACGGCAGTTTGGATAATCTGAGTTGTCTGGCGGTAAGGGTTGAGCAGGTCCCGCAACGATTACCTGAGGAAATTCGTCAGTCGCTCACCGACAAGGCAATACCGCCAGCACTTGAACCCGATCAGGTCCTTGAAGGTTATAAGGTGGTAAAAACCCTTCATGCGAGTTCTCGTTCGCATTTGTATTTGGTCGAAGATACCGATAACGATTTAAACCGCCTGGTGCTCAAAGCCCCATCGAGCAATTTTGAGGATGATGAAATTTACCTGCAAGGTTTTATTCATGAAGCCTGGGTGGGATCACAAATCAACAACCCGTTGATCATGAAAGTTTATCCGGCTAAAGCGGGGGCGCGGTTTCTTTATCATGTGTGTGAATATATTGAGGGGCAAACCTTGCGTCAGTGGATGCTGGATCACCCCAACCCCAGCATTGACGAAGTGCGCCGTATTATCAAACAAGTCTGTGACGCATTACGAATATTTGAACGACTGGATATTGTCCACCGGGATTTAAAACCCGAAAACCTGATGATTGACCGTCAGGGGCAAATCAAGCTCATCGATTATGGCACCGCCTCAGTGGCCGCACTCGAAGAGCAGCTTGAGGCCAATCAGGCACTCAAACACCCTTTGGGTACGGTTAACTATATCGCCCCGGAGACGCTGATCAACCTGACTTCAACTTATCAGAGCGATTTATTCTCCGTTGGGGTGATAACCTACGAGATGCTGACCGGACAGCTGCCTTACCCGGCGCAACTACGCGCACCGGATCACCCATTGCCCTTTTTAAAATGGCAATACCGCAGTGGCAAAGACTTTCGCGGTGATATGCCTTTTTGGCTTGATCTAGCGTTAATGAAAGCGGTGCAAGCAAATCCCGAGCACCGTTATCAGGCCTATTCAGAGTTTGTTATGGGGATTACCAAACCTAACCTCAACGCCGAACAGGCGTTTAACAGTAAACCGTTACTGGAGCGCGACCCGGTCAGGTTTTGGCAGCTGGTCAGTATCGTGTTGGCTGTTGTAGTGGTGATCCTTTTAGTTCGTGGTTGATTGTTTGGGCAGGTCTGTTTATGGTAGGCTCTGCTTTATATTGCCCTATTAATAAGTAATAAGGAGCTAAACCCGATGTCTAAAGTTGTTTCCTCGCAAAGCGTTTCACCTCAAAGCATTTCACCTAAAAGCATAGCCGAGTCACTAACCGATTTATGGTCACCAAAGATCGTCGGTGAAGTTGACAACCATTATGTCAAAGTTGCCAAAGTCCAGGGCACTTTTGGCTGGCACAGTCATGCTGATGAAGATGAGTTGTTTTTTGTTCTTAAAGGTCAATTATGCATTGAGCTGGACACTGAATCAGTGACTCTCAACGAAGGGGACATGTATATAGTGCCCAAAGGGGTCAAACATAACCCGGTTGCCGACAATGAGTGCCAGATTTTATTGTTTGAGAAAAAGACCACCTTACATACCGGCGGTGTCAAAACGGACAAAACCCGTAGCATCGAAGACCAGCTTGGTTAAACAGCAGGACCAACCAACACAGGGCAATCGCATTAAAATATTTGTAGCAGTTTCAGCAAGTAATCATTATCCCAATCTGCCATTTGCCGCTTAATTTTAATACCTACCTTATTATCCTTATCTGACGTGAATAAATTCAAAGA
>JBLHHD010000252.1:0-5159 GCA_047614605.1 Alteromonadaceae bacterium | reverse complement strand
CAGCCTATGGCAGCGGAACGAAATTTCAACATGTTTTGCACGGCGTTGCAGCCACTAGTGGCATCGCATCAGGATGCTATAAAAAATCTCGACGAGATTCGCACTGGTTTTACAACCGTAATGCAAGAGAAAATGGAAAAAATGTGGGCTGAAAAACTTGGGCTGCCTACATTTAACGCGGAATTATTGCGCGAACTCGAAACACTGATGGCGCAAACTGCGGTTGATTACACCATTTTCTTCCGAGAACTATCAACGGTGCCTCGCGATATTGGGCCACTCAAAAAAAGCTTCTATAAAAACGCCACGTATAACGCAGCTCCCGAAGCGATGGACAAACGCTGGTCAGCGTGGCTCACAACATGGAAGTCACTTAACGCCAGTACCACCGATACCAGCACTGATGAAGTAAATACTGTTCAGTCTCACTCTCAAGATGAGCTTTCTAGGCAGATGAAACTCGTCAATCCAAAATATAATTTGCGAGAGTGGTTCCTTGTGCCTGCGTATCAGCAAGCGAGCAGAGGGAATTACTCGTTAGTACGAGCGTTGCAGGAAGTAATGACGCAACCATACGCCGAGCAATCAATCGAGGTAGAAGAGAAATACTATCGGCTGAAGCCGCTTGAGTTCTTTGAGACCGGTGGATTATCACACTATAGCTGCTCATCATGACTTATCGGTTAATGATCAATTTATTCATCTCAGGTGCCCAATGATCCTAAAACTAATCCCTATTATTGACCTACTTTCTGCTGGTCAAGTACCGCTGATCCCAGCGTACGCTGCTGCCCCTAATGGACAGATATCAGATACGCGCGGAAGGCTCTTGGGCGATCTGCGCATTTCAGTAACCGACCGCTGTAACTTCCGTTGTACTTATTGTATGCCCAAGGAAGTCTTCGGCAAAGGCTACCAATACCTGCCACAATCCGAACTGTTGAGTTTCGATGAGATCACACGCATGGCGCGACTGTTCGTTGCACACGGTGTTACAAAAATTCGTCTTACGGGTGGCGAGCCCCTACTGCGTAAAAACCTCGAGGTGTTGGTTGAAATGCTGGCCACCTTAAAAACACCAGACGACAAGCCACTTGATATAGCGCTTACGACCAACGCCACGTTATTACCCAAGAAAGTAAAAGCGCTTAAGGCCGCAGGCCTGAATCGAATTACCGTTTCTCTTGACTCACTTGATGAGGTGACATTCCGGGCTATGAACGACGTCAACTTCCCTGTGGCCGATGTATTAAAGGGGATCGATGCGGCACACGGCGCTGGTTTTAGCGCCATTAAAATTAACATGGTGGTTAAGAAGGGGGTCAATGATCAAGATGTCGTTGCCATGGCGCGGCATTTCAAAGGCAGTGGACATATTGTCCGCTTTATCGAATTCATGGATGTGGGTTCTTCTAATGGTTGGCGCATGAAGGATGTTATTTCTTCAGCTGAGATTGTACGCATGGTCAACGCTGATATGCCGCTTGTCGAAGCACAGTCCAACTACAGCGGTGAAGTTGCCCAACGTTGGAATTATGCGGATGGTAGCGGCGAAATTGGGGTTATATCCAGTGTAACGCAAGCCTTCTGTTCTACCTGCACACGCACCCGACTGTCAACTGATGGCAAATTGTACACTTGCCTATTCGCGCAGTCGGGCCATGATCTACGCGCACTTATGCGTTCAGGTAAGAGTGATACGCAAATTACCAGTGCCATAGGGCTGATTTGGAACCAGCGTGAAGATCGCTATTCGGAACTTAGAACCGAAGAAACGACAAGCAACAAAAAAGTGGAGATGTCGTATATCGGCGGCTGATATTTTCAGCCTATCGTCATTACACAGCATATAGGGGTGTTGTGCATAAACGCGAAATATTCGCTTAGAGCGCAGCAAGCCTTTAGTAGCCCTGGCTACAGCGATATCGTCTTTTTTGTCTGTGTCAGCGAAAGAGTAAAATCCGGAAAAGTTGATATGGAACCAGACTACTGGCGATATTCGCTTGAGCGCTTTCAACGATCCTTCATTACTCGATTTTCGAATGGCTTCAGCAGGGTATTCCAGTCGATGTCGATGTGAACAATGTCCGACCTGGTATGGACTTGTGGTCGGTGTTTATTTTGGTATGTACGTAGTGAGTAAATGCCTTACTCGCGGGTTGATAGCGATATAAACCACCGCCCTCTGTGCCAATCCAAATATCACCTGAGGGTCCAATACTCATTGACGCTACCTGCTCACCACCAATCCCGGTAGCCGTATCTTTGGGCAGCGCAATTTGGCTAAAGGTGAAAATGAGTAAACCGTTGAGTTTGATAATCAAAGCGATTCATTCCGCCAATAAAGGTGCCAACCCACGAGTTTCCCCGCTTGTCTTCATCAATACTTTTAACCAGATTACCCAACAACGCATATCGATCACCCGAGCTACGCCGAAACGTTTTAAAATCATGGCCATCAAAACGACTTAGTCCCTCCTGGGTACCAAACCACATATAACCATAACGGTCTTGAAAAATGCTGGTAATAGACGATTGTGACAAACCATCTTCGATACCATAACTGTCAAAGTACAATGCCGGACAAGCTGGTGAGGTGAACATTAACCACCACATCAAGCAAATTATCTGTAAAAGCCGACCGATCATTAAAAACACTAATTTGCGTTTAATAATCACCCAAGTATAGCGCTGATACTGAACACAGGTGGGTTTGCCCGAGCCTTTTGTATTTTTGCATTTTATTGGCGCACTTTTTTGCCTTACTTGAGTATTTTTCATTGGTCAAATCGGGCTTTTTTGCTATAATACCTCCCCGTCCGGTAGAGCGACAAAACACAACACTAATGTGATGAAATTTCGGTGTTTGTGGCTAAGCAGTACCAAATAAGAACCAGTGTAGTATCAGTACAGTAAAACTAAAATTCCTTTAAACTTCCTAACATATTTGGGTTCTCATGACGACTAGATATATCTTTGTGACGGGTGGCGTAGTTTCATCATTAGGTAAGGGCATTGCTGCCGCTTCTTTGGCTGCCATATTAGAAGCCCGTGGTTTAAAAGTCACAATGCTCAAGCTTGACCCGTATATTAATGTGGATCCGGGGACTATGAGTCCCATTCAGCACGGTGAGGTTTTTGTCACCGATGACGGTGCCGAAACCGATTTAGATTTGGGTCACTATGAGCGTTTTATTCGCACCTCAATGACCAAACTCAATAACTTTACTCAAGGTAAAGTCTACGAAGAGGTATTACGTCGCGAGCGTCGAGGTGACTACCTTGGTGCCACCATTCAGGTTATTCCTCACATCACCAACGAAATCAAACGCCGGGTTATCCAGGGCGCTGAGGGCTATGATATAGCCATGGTCGAAATTGGTGGCACGGTGGGTGATATCGAATCACAACCGTTTTTAGAAGCCATTCGTCAGCTAGGCGTAGAGCTTGGCCGCGAACGGGCCATGTACATGCATTTGACCCTGGTGCCTTATTTGGCCGCTGCCGGTGAAGTGAAAACCAAACCCACCCAGCATTCGGTTAAAGAGTTACGCTCCATTGGTATCCAGCCGGATATCCTGGTTTGCCGCTCGACCGATACGATTCCGTCAAACGAAAGAGCCAAAATCTCGTTATTTACCAACGTTGAAGAAAAAGCGGTTATTTCATTAAAAGATGTGCCAAGCATTTATCAAATCCCCGCGTTGTTAAAAGCTCAGGAGCTAGACGACTTAATTTGTCGCCGCTTCCACATTGATTGCCCTGTGGCCGATTTAAAAGAGTGGGAACAGGTACTCTACAGAGAGTCTAACCCGACTGGCGAAGTTAATGTCGGCATGGTTGGCAAATATGTTCAGCTGCCTGATGCTTATAAGTCGGTTAACGAAGCACTCAAACATGCGGGTCTGCAAAACCAGCTTAAAGTGAACATACATTATGTGGATGCCCAGGATCTCGAAAGCAAGGGCTTTGAAAGCCTCAAACAACTTGATGCAATTTTGGTTCCGGGTGGTTTTGGCGAGCGTGGTACTGAAGGTAAGATTTTGGCTGCCCAATATGCCCGTGAAAACAAAATCCCTTACCTTGGCATCTGCTTGGGAATGCAAGTGGCACTAATCGAATATGCCCGTAATGTGGCGGGTCTTGAAGGTGCCAACTCTACCGAGTTTAATCCTCATGGTCCACATTCAGTCATTGGTTTGATCACCGAATGGATGGACAACGAAGGACAAACCGAAATACGTGATGAAAACACCTATTTGGGTGGCACTATGCGTTTGGGGGCACAATTGTGTCATTTAACCCCAGGCTCTAAAGTCCACGACATTTATGGTAACGACACCATCACAGAGCGTCACCGTCATCGTTTTGAAGTCAACAACAATTACATTGAACGCCTCGAAGCTGCCGGATTAAAATTTACCGGATTGTCAGAAGACAAACGGCTGATCGAGATCATCGAAAACCCAGATCATCCTTGGTTTGTCGCTGCTCAGTTCCACCCCGAGTTCACATCAACCCCTCGGGATGGTCACCCTTTATTTGAAGGGTTTATCGCTGCCGCGTTTACTTATCAAAAAAATCAACACAACTAAAAGCTAATCAGCCACCATCATGCACTAACGCAAAGGTGGCTTTTTTATTGGATTTAAGAGGAGTTAAAATGTCTGAGATCGTTAAAATTATTGCCCGTGAAGTCATGGATTCCCGTGGTAACCCGACCATTGAAGCCGATGTGCATTTAGCCGATGGTAGCTGGGGCCGTGCGGTTGCTCCATCTGGTGCTTCAACGGGTTCGCGTGAAGCGCTCGAATTGCGTGATGGTGATAAAGCCCGTTATTTAGGCAAAGGCGTATTAAAAGCCGTCACTAACGTCAACAAAGACATTGCAGCAGCACTTATCGGTCAAAGTGCCCTTGAGCAAAGCAAAATCGACAACATCATGATTGAGCTTGATGGCACAGAAAACAAAGACAAATTAGGTGCCAATGCAATTTTGGCTGTGTCTTTAGCCACCGCCAAAGCGGCTGCTGACTTTAAAAATGTGCCACTATATCAACACATTGCCGACATCAACGGCACTTCGGGCAAATACTCTATGCCTGTGCCTATGATGAATATCATCAACGGTGGTGAACACGCCGACAACAATGTCGATA
>JBLHHD010000251.1:0-5174 GCA_047614605.1 Alteromonadaceae bacterium | reverse complement strand
GCAGTATTTAGGAGAAAATCAGATTTGTCTGAGGCGCTGAGGGATGTTCGATCTAAGATTGGCATATTGAAAGGGTGTCGCATCAAATATGGGACAATAGCTGAAGCCAGTATCTCTCATCCCAGCCAGCGATTTGTCTCTTCATTTTTATCCCTACTTTTTGCGATCTGTCTGACTTAAGACGATTCAGCGCAATTCGCCGAAAGGTGGATAAATTTTCTGCCGTATGGCCCATCCTGACTCGACAATCATCTTCATTAAAGGCGACAGCCAATACCCAATGCAATCCGGTTTCTACTGATCAATGGTCTCGAATAACCCGCTCCATCTTTGCAGCATCATCCGATTTTATACTGCTGATCTCATATCTCACTGCTTCACTCCAGCGCCCATCAACAAATCTTTTTGCGCTGATTGTTATGATGCGGGCAAGATGAGAAAAGTCGTACTCCTTGGGTAGCCAATGAATATCGATACCCTTGGCACCAGTAACCTTAGCTATTTACAAGAGCCAGGTGCGGTGGTAAGTTTCAAAGCTCATCGGCGCAATTTGTTGCTGTCGTGAAGGGGTTGATTAAGTCAGTTTAGCTCGATGTAAATGTTCGACATAATGCTCCTAGCATGTCGAACCCCTTACTTCCCTGTAATGAAAAGGGGGAAGCGCATTGCTGCGCTTCCCCCTTTTTTAATATCCGCAGGGGTTATTCATTACTTGCTGGCAAGTTTCATCATCAACGCGTTCATGCGTTTAACAAAGCTTGCTGGATCTTTAAGGTTGCCACGTTCAGCCAACAAAGCCTGATCAAGCAATACTTCAGTCCACTGTTTAAACTGGTTATCATCTTGCTCATCAGCAATCAATTTAACCATGGCGTGATCGGGGTTTAATTCAAAGATGGGTTTGGTATCTGGTGCTGCCTGACCCATTGACTCCATCAATTTAGCCATTTGGCTGCCCATGTCGTGCTCACCAGAAACAACACAAGATGGAGAGTCTGTCAAACGATGAGAAATACGCACTTCTTTAACCGCATCGCCAAGACTTTCTTTAACACGCTCAACAAAGCTTTCGTATTCTTTTGCGACTTCTTCATGGGCTTTTTTGGTTTCTTCATCATCCATGTTATCCAGGTCAAGTTCACCACGGGTAACAGACTGTAATGATTTACCATCAAACTCAGTCAAATGACCCATCATCCACTCATCCATACGATCGGCCATCAATAATACTTCGATGCCTTTTTTACGGAAGATCTCTAAATGCGGGCTGTTTTTAGACGCTTCGAAGCTGTCAGTGACAATGTAAAAAATCTTCTCCTGACCTTCTTTCATGCGACTGATATAATCTTCCAAAGAAACGCTTTGGATTTCTGTATCTACATGTGAAGAGGCAAAACGCAACAATTTAGCGACTTGCTCTTTGTTACCAGCATCCTCAGCAGGACCTTCTTTTAATGCCTGACCAAACTCATTCCAGACGATTTGATAATTGTCTTTGTCTTTTTTGCCCATACGATCAAGCATTTTCAATACGCGGGTTGTACAACCTTTACGCAAGTTTTGAGTCACTTTACTGTCTTGTAAAATTTCGCGTGAAACGTTTAATGGCAAGTCACTTGAATCAACCAAACCTTTAACAAAACGCAGGTAAGTTGGCATGAACTGCTCAGCGTCGTCCATGATGAATACACGTTGGACATACAATTTAAGTCCTTGTTGACGATCCCGGTTCCACATGTCCCAAGGCGCTTTTTTAGGAATGTATAACAAACTAGTGTATTCGTTGTTACCTTCTACCTTATTGTGGCTCCAGGTGATTGGCTCTTCCCAGTCATGGCTAACGTGCTTGTAAAATTCTTTGTATTCTTCATCAGTAATGTCTGATTTTTCACGAGTCCACAAGGCGGTGGCTTTGGTAATACTTTCCCACACACCAGGTATAGCAGCCACCTTTTCACCTTCAGCGTCTTCGCTTTCTGGTACTTCGTCTTTGAACATTTCAACCGGCATACCGATGTGATCAGAGTATTTGGTGATCACTGAGCGTAAACGATTTTCATCAACAAATTCGAGGTCTTCATCTTTAACATGCAAGATAACATCAGTACCACGGGTAGTTTTTTCAATGTCGGCAATGCTAAATTCACCTTCACCCTGTGATTCCCATTCAACACCCTGGTCGGCATCAGCACCGGCTTTACGAGTACGTACAACTACGTTATCCGCAACGATAAATGAAGAATAGAAGCCCACACCAAACTGACCAATCATTTGCGAGTCTTTAGCTTGGTCGCCAGATAAGTTGGAGAAAAACTCAGCCGTTCCTGATTTTGCTATGGTACCAAGATGCTCAACTACTTCATCACGGGTCATACCAATACCGTTATCAGAAATAGTGATGGTTTTTAATTCTTTGTCGAAGCTTACGCGAACTCTTA
Organism: Alteromonadaceae bacterium; assembly: GCA_047614605.1. Taxonomy (GTDB): domain Bacteria; phylum Pseudomonadota; class Gammaproteobacteria; order Enterobacterales; family Alteromonadaceae; genus JABSOG01. The sequence continues at coordinate 2,736 of JBLHHD010000251.1, read as the reverse complement.
AGTCGGCATCGTTTTCATACAAATCGCCATCGGATAAGGCTTTAAAACGCAGTTTGTCTGCGGCATCAGATGCATTAGAGACCAATTCACGCAAGAAGATTTCTTTATTGGAATATAAAGAGTGGATCATCAGGTTTAACAGTTGTTTGACTTCCGTTTGGAAACCATGCGTTTCTTTATGTGCTACTTCTGACATTTAAGTCGTTCCTCTAAATTATATTTTCTTATCAAAATATGGTAACCCGACATCGGGTTGTTACCCACTATGTTAGACAGATGGGGTTTGTTGTTGTTTTTTCAAGTTCAAATCACTTTTCTTCCAGAAAAAGCATGAATAAGGGTTGTCCCGTCAACATGCTCAAGCTCACCACCCACCGGTACACCATGGGCAATACGACTGGCTTGTATACTAAACTGTTGACACATCTGAGCAATATAATGAGCGGTCGCATCCCCTTCAATCGTGGGGTTGGTCGCCAATATCACTTCATTAATGCCTGTGTCCTGGAGGTTTTTTTTGAGTATGTCCAAACCGATCTCTAACGGGCCGATACCATCAAGGGGTGACAGATGACCCATTAAGACAAAATAACGCCCGTTGTACTGACCGGTTTGTTCAATGGCGACGACATCAGCAGGTGACTCAACGATACATAACAAACCGCTGTCCTGGCGTTTGATATTAGCACATAGCTGACAAATGTCATCTTCGGTATAGGTGCGGCAATAATGACAATGACCAACGTGTTCCATTGCTTTTAGCAAGGATTCACCCAAGCGATTGCCTTTTTTTCTGCTGCGCTCAAGTAGCTGAAAAGCCATCCGTTGCGCCGACTTTGGCCCAACACCCGGCAGACCTTTAAGCGCATCAATTAATTCGGTGACCAGCGGGCTAAATTTCACTATGCAAAACCCCGTTAAAACGGCATTTTAAAGCCCGGTGGCATCTGCATACCACCGGTCATTTCGCTCATTTGCTCACGATTATTTTCTTCAACCCGGTTAACGGCGCTGTTGATGGCTGCGGCAATCAAATCTTCGAGCATATCTTTATCTTCGCTCATCATGCTCTCGTCAATTTCGACGCGACGGACATTATGGTTGCCCATCATGGTGACTTTAACCAATCCAGCACCGGATTCACCAACCACTTCAATTTTGGCTGTTTCTTCCTGCATTTTTTGCATGCGCTCTTGCATTTCCTGCGCCTGCTTCATTATATTGCCCATTCCACCTTTAAACATAATCTTCTCTTTGTACGCTAATTGTGCTAAAAAACTGCTTAAAAGATGCGGGCATTTTATTGAGTTTCAAGGTTTGATGGCAAAAAAGGCGTAAATAAGCTTATCCCATTGGGGTGATACTGGCATCATCAAGCGTTGCCGAAAATTGTTGCTGTAACCCCCCAACCAACGGGTCCTGATAAATCATCTGCTTGGCATAAACCAAGCGGCGAGCGTCAATATCATGTTGGATGGCAAATGGCGTTTGTAACGCCTCGGCAGTATAAATAAAGTCCAGTTCAACCACCAAGTTGAGTAAACGGGTCAGTGCTTTGGTCAGCTGCCCATGAACCCCCTCACTGGCCAAATGCTTTTGCGCATTGGCTACCGTTAAGGTAATGGCTTTATTTTCTTTATGCCAAACAGAATGTACCGCGACAATTCGCTCTCTGCCACCGAGTTGCATTTGCTCTATCAGTGCCGCCCATTCATCAACCTCTGCCGACCAGCGGGGTATCCCTGAGGTATTAACCGCTTGCGGTGATAACGCTTGCTCCGGTGGCGATTCTGCTGGTACTTTTGACTGCAGTTGAGTTTGAGTTTGAAACGGTTGTTTTTTGGGTGGCACAATTAGCGCAGAGACTGCGACTGTTGGCGACGCTTGAGCAGGTTGAAGGTCACCAAACAAATCGGGCGCTGAAGTGGTTTGATTGGTTTTAACCGCTGGTGCTGGTTTAACTTGATTTTCTTTGGTCGATTGTTTTGCCGACTTTCTTGTCGCCTCTGTGCGCGGACGAAACAAGGGTTCGTCATCGGCTGGTGTTACACTGCGGGCAGGTATTTTAGCGACGGGTTGTATTAATGCTTGTACTGGTTCTTTTATCGAAGGCGCAACAAATTCTTTTTTCGACGCGCCAACAGGTTCAGTACCAGCCTGAAACATGTCATCAAGGGCTAAATTACGATTAGCCAATATTGCCGCTACCGGATCTTCAAAACCGCCTTCGCTAGCGGATAGTACGGGTTTTATTACCGAAGGTTTTTCAACCGGGGCGACACTGTTATGCTCAGCCATCGGCATTGATGCGTAATCGCCCATGATAGAAGACATATCCTGGGTTTCATCATCTGCCGTAAAACTGATATCACCCGGGTGATCAGGATAATTGCTAGGCTCTGCTACATTTTGCTGCTCTAGCTGCTGCTCTAGCTGCGGCTCAGCTGTCATGGGCTCAGCTGTCATGGGCTCAGCTGTCATGGGCTCAGCTGTCATGGGAGCTGTTATGGGATTAAATCCCATACCACCCGCAATCTGCAGTACTGCCTCTTGTTGTCCTTCTAGTAGCGCTTTGGTCTCTTTTTCTTCAACCGTCTCAACATCATCGCCGTGGCTGTTTTGTAATGGCTTTAGTTCCAGGCTTTTTTCTAAACTATTTTCTACACCAGTCGTTTTTTGCTCAATTAACGGGTTTTTTTTGGGTTGTTGTAAGTGGCTGGTATCAGGTGCCGTTAA
>JBLHHD010000250.1:0-5183 GCA_047614605.1 Alteromonadaceae bacterium | reverse complement strand
ACCATGCTCACCCTGAAGTCGAAGGTACCATGGGACAGTACAATAATCCTGATGGTGGTATTTATCTGGTCGAGTCGGTTGCAGATGTCAAAACTTTGCAGGTGAAAAACCCGGATAGGCTGAGTTACAGCTCACAAACCACGTTGTCGGTAGATGATACCAGCAGTATTGTCGACGCCTTAAAAGCAACATTCCCTAATATTAATGGCCCACGTAAGGACGATATTTGTTATGCCACCCAAAACCGTCAGGATGCGGTTAGGAGTCTGGCAGCAAAAAGCGAACTGGTGTTGGTCGTTGGTGCAAAAAACAGCTCAAATTCTAACCGTTTGGCAGAGGTCGCCGAAAAACTGGGAAGTCGATCCTATTTAATCGACAATGCCGATTCAATTGACCCTCAGTGGTTGCTCAATGTCAGTAATGTTGGTGTCACCGCTGGCGCTTCTGCACCAGCGGTATTGGTTAAAGAAGTGATTGAACGTCTTGAACAACTGGGCGGCAGCAAAGTCAGTGAAAACCCGGGGATTGAAGAAAACACCGTTTTCGCTTTACCAGCAGAGTTACGCTAAATGCCACGACAAAGCACCACAAACATCTCGGGCAGGACGATTGATAGCGGCTTTTCTGTTAGCGGAAACGGACCGGCGGTAGTGCTGTTACACAGCTCTTTAAGTGCTGGTACGCAATGGCTGGCGCTGGTCAAAAAACTTAATCCCCACTTTTTGTCGATCAATATTGATTTGCTCGGTTACGGTGGGGCACCACCGGTGAGTTGTCCGGACGATTTTCAACTGCTAAGTGAAGTTGAACGTATCATGGCCATTATTAACCATCAAATTGGTGATGCGAACTTTAGCATCATCGGTCACTCCTATGGTGGGGCGGTGGGTTTAAGGCTGGCTTACGAGCTTAAAGCACGAGTATCGGCGATGGTGCTTTATGAGCCGGTGGCTTTTCATCTGTTAGATCAGCAAAGTGCAGGCTATGCCGAGATCATTGAGGTGTCTGAACCATTGGCGGGTTATACGTCGCGACAGGGGGCACAACGCTTTGTCGATTACTGGAATGGTGACGGTTTCTTTGGTCGCTTGCCGGGTAAAGTGCAGCAGCTGTTTAGTGATAAAATGGCCAAGGTGTTGCTAGACTTTAAAGCATTAATCACCGAGCCGTGTACCATCACAGATTACCAGTTTGCAAATTGTCCAATATTATTAATGCAGGGGCAAAGCAGTCGCTTGTCGGCACAAAGCCTGGCTGAGGCATTGGCCAGGCAGCTGGTGAATGTTACCCACCATGTTTTTGCCGGTGGGCATATGGCACCCGTGTCGGACAGCGAGGCGGTGGCTGAGATTATGGCGGGATATTTACGCCGCCAAGGTGTGTGAGCTATTCATATCGCAAAAAATTGTTGTGGCTAAGAGCGAGTTCAAGTTCAACATTTGCTCGAAGAAAAGGGGTGTCAATATACTTGATTATCAACACTTTATTATAGTGAATGAAAAATAGAGTATTGACTCTACTGGAGCCAAGGCATATATTGCGCCAAGTTTTATTATTCTGAGAATACAATAGGGAGTTGTAGTATGTCGCTTGTCAAAGGTAAAAGCGAACTTGTCGCCGCCAAGAAAGGTTTTTGGGATACGTTACCCCTTAAATGCATTGAGTCATGTGTTTTCGGCGATCTCCACCAGTAATAGAGACAATGACAACGAAAATACCGATGAGGTGTTTGCAGTCTCTTAACTGGGTTTTCAATAAGTGGTGGAACACTTATCGTGCATCAGAAGTAAAAAAGGTTATATCGAGCAGCAACCCATGAGACTTATGCTACGACTCAACAACGACATCCTCGACAGTAGGCTCTACTTCCCTGACCAACGCTTTAAGCGCTGCTAAGGCTGCTTCATAATCGGGTTCTTGGGATAGCTCACCAACGACCTGTTTGTAGGTGAGGATGCCTTGTGCGTCGATGACGAACAGGGCACGAGCTAGCAGCCCCATATCTTTAATCAACAAACCGTACTTATGCCCAAAATCATGCCAGACAGCGTCTGAGAGCAAAGTCGGCTGACTGATATTCTCACTGTCAGCAAAGCGCTTTTGGGCAAACGGTGTGTCGGTGCTAATGGTGATGATGATCACGTTGTTGGGCAGCTGATCCAGTTGTTGATTAAATTGTTTGGCTTGTAGTGAGCCGACACCGGTATCAATGCTTGGTACGATATTAAGTAATAATGTTTTCCCTGAGAAGTCATTTAAACCGGTGATCTTAAAACGTTCATTAACCACTTTAAAATCAGGGGCAGGTTGGCCGACAGTGACTGTTGAGCCTAATAAAACTACGTTTTTTTCACCAAGTGTGACCGATTCAGCCGAAAACAATGGCTTTTCGCTGTGGGTGGTTGAATGAGCTGGTTGTGATATGTTAAAAAAGATTAAAAATATGGTGAATATTGTTTTATAAAGCATAAAGTTCTCAATTAATTCAGATTTTTGTGTATATACTTATGATCTAACAGCTCGTAAGGATCTAATGATTTGATTGTTGAGTAAAGACAAATTTGCACCAGCGGTGAAAGAACTGTAAAGGTGCTGCTTAAATAATAGTATTTTTGGTATTTTACCTGCCATTTTAATCGTCGCCATAAAAAAAGAGTTAAAAGAGTAGATATAATGTCAACACCAGTACTGATATGTGATGATTCAAACCTAGCGAGGAAGCAGATCGTCCGCTGCTTGCCACAAGATTGGGATGTGGACGTCAGCTTTGCCGAAAATGGACAGCAAGCGATAGAAGTGATTTCTATGGGGCGTATCGACTTACTGTTTCTCGATCTTAATATGCCGATAATGGACGGTTATGCCGTGTTGGAAGCGATTCAAAAGCGAGAGTTGCCGACATTGATTATTGTGGTATCAGGTGATATCCAACCCGCAGCTTATGACCGAGTGATGAGTCTCGGGGCACTGGACTTTATCCGTAAACCGATTGATCGTGAGAAACTCGCTGAAATTCTTGATAAGTACGGGATTAAGTCAGACGTCCAGTTAGCGGCTTTAAAAGCGGCTAAAATTGAAGATACCGTGGATGCTAAGGTGCGTGATGTTTTTCAGGAGTTGGCCAATGTTGCAATGGGGCAGGCCGGTGATTTACTGGCTCGCTTACTGAACGTTTTTGTTGAATTGCCCATCCCCAATGTTAATGTCATGGAGGTGAGCGAATTACATATGGCGTTGCAGTCTATCGAATCTAACCGAGCTACTTCTGGCGTCTGTCAGGGGTTTATTGGTAGTGGTGTATCCGGTGAAGCCTTGTTAATTCTCAACGACTCAAGTTTTAAAGATATTGCTTCGTTGCTTAATTATCAGGGCGATTTGAGTGATGATATCCAGCTTGAATTGCTAATGGATGTTGGCAATATCTTAATTGGTGCGATATTAAAAGGGTTGGCGACTCAACTTGATATGCATTTTAGTCAAGGGCATCCGGTGGTATTAGGTCAGCATTGTAACGTCTCTGAGCTTATCAACGCCAATGTTGCTAACTGGAAAAGAACCCTGACTATCGAGATCAGCTATGGTATAGAAAACTATGATATTACCTGCGATCTGCTCCTGGTGTTTACCGAAGACTCAATACAAACATTGAAATATAAAGTTAATTATTTATTAGAAGACTAATCCTATGGCAGTAATTCAGTCAGATATGAGCGAGATCCATTGGATGATGGATATGTTTCAAACCGTTGATGTTGGTTTGGTGGTCCTTGATCGTAACTACAATGTCCAAGTATTTAATGGTTTTATGGAAAACCACAGTGGATACACCCCAACCAGGGCTAAAGATGCACTTGTTTTCGAACTGTTTCCTGAACTTGATGAAGAGTGGTTCAGGCATAAGGCTGAGCCGGTATTTTTATTAAAAAACCGTGCCTTTACCATATGGGAGCAGCGCAATTATATTTTTAAATTTAGAAACTACCGTCCTATCACCAGCTCTGCCCGCTTTATGTACCAAAACTCTACCTTTATTCCTTTGTCAGATGTACAGGGCAATGTCGAACATATTTGTGTGATTATTTATGATGTCACCGATGTGGCCGTTAACCGTCAAGAGTTACAGATGGTCAATAATGAGCTTAAGCGCTTAAGTCGCACTGATCGCCTGACAGAGCTTAATAATCGAGGTTTTTGGGAAGAGTGCCTACGACGTGAATATAATCGTTTGTTGCGCAGTACAGTGAAGTTCAGCTCATTGCTAATGTTTGATATTGATCATTTCAAACGGGTTAATGACGGTTATGGACATGCCGCCGGTGATTTGGTTATTCAGCACTGTGCGGATGTTCTTAAGCATAATTTACGTGATACTGACATTGCCGGACGTTATGGTGGTGAAGAGTATGCGGTGATCCTGGTAGATACCAGTGCCAATGAGGGGCTGGTTTTTGCCGAGCGTATTCGTAAAGCGCTGCAAGATTCATTTATCAAATATGAAGATATAGTGATCAAATTTACGGTTAGTTTGGGCATTGCCGAATTTTCAGATACTTTTGCCAATCACACCAAATGGATTGCTGCTGCAGATACTGCCTTGTATGTTTCCAAAGAAAGTGGTCGTAATTCAACCACCATATATAATAGTACTATGGGAGACACATCGCACAGTAGCAGTTAAGCTACTGTGCAAGAGACAGGCGCTGCTTAGCCGGGAAGCGCCTTTTTTATTGTGTGTCAAACAGACAATCGAGTACTGAGTGTCTGCGCAACTCAGCCGCTGAATTACCACATTCGAGCACTTTTTCTTCGAAATCTTCAATACTGTGACAATTCTCTAAAAGAAGTTTCCATTTTAGCAATTGCGTTTGCCATTGAATACCGTGATGTTGTCGTTGCTTGTCCCGCAGGTTCTTCTTCACTTTATCCATCAGTTGCGGTTCACGTTTAAGCTTGTTCAGCGCAATTTGATGCTCTCTTAAGTGAAAGTAATCTTTGTTATCATCAGTCTGATGCTCTGGTTTGTATTGGTGGGCACTGACACGGCGTTTTTGGGCACGGTGCTTGAGTTGTCGATGTGAGGTTTGTCGATAAGTGGACATCTGAATTAATCCTTGAGGGTTTCAGCGTTGCCATCATTATTTTGATAGTGTAGTGCTCATCTGGCTACAACGCAACCCCCTCCT
>JBLHHD010000249.1:0-5188 GCA_047614605.1 Alteromonadaceae bacterium | reverse complement strand
GCACAATCACATATATGTGTGGTTTTATTTAGTATGAAGTTTAATGAAAAGCACTATAAAAGTGTCTTTGATAAAGTTGGAGATTGTATTGAATAGGAGGTTATTGAGAAACCCCTAGGAGCTTGTCCGAGAATAGGGCTAGTGCTGAGGAAAAACTGGTTTGAGATCGTTTTCGCGGTTTTTTCAGGCGAATAGTTTGACTATTTAACTGAAAAAAAGCGCGTAAAATAGCCAAATTCAGATTTTCCTCAGTCGAGTCTCATTCTCGGACAGGCTCCTAGCCCGGGTGGGCCAGGTTTTTGCGTTTCAGCCACTTGGGGAGGCGATCTAACTTGAGTATTAGCTTTATCGCCACTACGGCTGCCATGAAGCTCATTACTGGCAGCATTAATAAACTGAAGGTATAAACAGAGAATAACATCACTGCTTACTCCTCTTCATCAGAGACTTTAGCATCACTGATAGTGACCACAGGGCGACTACCGGTGGCATTATAAGCACTGTAAATGGATGCATGGAGGTTAGCATAAAACCCCTGCTGTAACTCGGCTTTCTGAGCAAAGTGAATTGCTTGCATTTGCTGGGTTATCCGGTAATCAACCATTTCCTTAAAAGAAACGTCTTTAGCTGAGGCACTGACACTCGCTACAATTAAGACCAATCCTAAACCCATTTTTGCTGCTACCTTGGCTGCTACTTTTTTGACTGGTGTAGTTTTATATAAATTTGACATAACGTAATCCTCGTTCACTTTGTATGTTTTGTTGATATAGACGAGAGAACTATTACAAAGGTTGTGCCAGCTGTTAAATTTATTTTTATCTCATTGATTTTTAAGTGAATTTATTTTTTAGAACGCTATCGAGAAATGATCGCCGAAAAACCACACAGCCTTGATTGGTCAATAAGACTAAATTTGTAAAGATCAAACGACATATCAGTGGGTTTAAACAAAAAAGCGATGCACAAGCAATAAAGGACATCCTGATATCAGTCATACCATGCTCATATCAGGATTTAACCTTATTTAAGAGCGGGGGACCAACTGTGCGGCATCCAGTAAAATGTGTGGATTAGTCGGGTTTTTACTGGCATTTTCACTTAAAAAACGGCGAAATGAACGGGCACCGGGCATTGACTGAAAGATCCCCAACATATGACGGACAACCTGCCAAACGGTGGCCCCTTGTGTTAATTGCACTTCTATATAAGGGATCATCATTTCAATTATTTCATGACGGGTCAGAATGGGCTCGTTACAACCATAAATTTGTTGATCTACCCCAACCAACAGATAAGGGTTTTGATAAGCTTCACGACCAATCATCACCCCATCGACATGGGCCAGGTGAGTGGTAGTACAGGTTAAATTATTAATCCCACCGTTAATGGTGATCTCCAGCTCAGGATGCTGCGCTTTGAGCTGATAAACCCGCTCATAATTTAGTGGCGGCACTTCTCTGTTTTGTTTGGGGCTTAACCCTTTAAGCCAGGCTTTACGGGCGTGTACAGTAAATGATGAGCAGCCCGCCTCTTTGACGGTTTCAACAAAATCAGCCAAAAACTGGTACTCATCAGAATCATCAATACCAATCCGGCATTTGACAGTCACCGGAATATCCACAACACTGCGCATTTGCTCAACACATTGTGCCACCACCTCTGGACGGGCCATCAAACAAGCACCAAACATGCCGTGTTGCACCTTGTCCGACGGACAGCCAACATTAATATTAATTTCGTCATACCCTCTTTGCTCTGCCAGTTTTGCACAATGAGCCATCGCTTGAGGATCAGAGCCACCCAACTGCAATGCCACCGGATGCTCTTCTTCGTTATAGGCCAGGTAATCGCCTTTACCATGAATAATTGCACCCGTTGTGACCATTTCGGTATATAACATCGCATGTTTGGTTAACTGACGATGAAAGTAACGACAATGTCGATCAGTCCAATCGAGCATCGGGGCTATGCTAAAGCGGTGTCCAGGCGTCTGCGACGGGCTTGTCGGGATATAAGCTTGCTCTACAACTTCATTCATTTAACGGTTTCTTTGTACGTTGTCAGGTGTTTGAGGCATTGATTGCCTGAATCTCTTTACCAATGACATTAATTCACTAAGCAGATTTTGGGCAGGGAAAGTGGTCAATAACAAGGCATTAATTGCCGTATGTAGTTGTTCTACTTACAAAATCAATAACGCAGTCAGTGGCCATTTTAACTAGTAAAATGGTTAGTTAATTAATGGATCTGGTATTAACGCCGTAGTATACAATGAATGTTAGGCGTACACAAAAAATGCGACTAGTTTTAACCGTCCAGTGTGCTAAGATCCAACTACTTTAAGTTACAAAAGCCAATAATTTTATGTCACTTGAACATTTAGTTCAAAAAGCGGCACTTCAATGTGAAAAACATGGTGCCCGATTCACACCGGTCAGAGAAAAGGTTTTTCGTCTGCTGGCAAACTCAGAAGGGGGTGTCGGGGCTTATGACTTGCTTGAACAACTCAAGTTGACCGAGCCTAATGCCAAACCGACCACCATATACCGAGCCCTCGAATTTTTGGCTGAACAAGGTTTCACCCATAAAATTGAGTCAACCAATGCCTATCTTTTATGCCATCATTTTGAACATACCCATCCGGCACAATTATTAATCTGTGACTCGTGTGGTCATGTTGAAGAATTGCAATCAGCAGTCATTTCCAATGAATTAAAAAACAAAGCTCAGGAATTGGGCTTTAATATTTCAAAACAAACCATAGAAGCCCGAGGTTTATGTGGTAAATGTCAGGCAGACTAGGCCCGAAACTGCTTGAAAAAACAGGGTGAAATACGGATAGCTGTAATATTAAGCAACTATGAAAACAAATTTAAAGCTCCCTTTGACGAGTGCGTATTTTATAATATATAGTTAAATACAAATACTTACCCAGCCCGCTAACAGGCGGGATAGCAACACATGATAATTTCAGGTTGAGTTTATGAATGTAGAGTTTATTAATCCTTTTCTGGCGTCACTGGTGAATGTGCTTTCAACAATGGCACAAACGCATCTAATCGCAGAGAAGCCCCGTTTAAAAAAAGATGAAGTCGCCAAAGGGGATGTTTCGGGTATGATTGGTATGATTGGCCCACAAACCAAAGGGTCATTATCCATTACTTTTGACGAATCTCTGGCTTTGGAGATCATGCATAAAATGTTAGGTGAAAGACCTACATCGATTGATGAAGAAGTTACCGATATGGTTGGTGAGATCACTAACATGGTAACTGGTGGCGCAAAAAATATGCTCGGCGAAAAAGGTTATGAATTTGAAATGGCCACGCCAATTGTAGTTTCTGGTAAAGGGCATACCATCAATCATAAAGGGGATGGTCCTAAAATCTTAATCCCTTTTAGCTGTGAAGCAGGTAAAGCCTACATTGAAGTGTGCTTCGACAAATAACCCCGGTAACCTGCCAATATCATGTGGTTTCAATCGACAGTTGTGTTAGAACCCCGTTCAAGGGGTTTTCATTTAATTACCGATGAGCTAATCCGCGCACTCCCTGAAATACCCACAGTTGAGAGAGGTATTGCTCATTTCTTTATCCAGCATACCTCAGTATCACTAACGATAAATGAAAATGCCGATGCCATGGTACGTAGCGACATGCCAGCTCACCTAAAACCTAGATTCCTCAGTTGACCGCGCCACAGTAAACTAAGTAAGTCTAGCAATTGTCATTATGGAAGGGGGTTTATTTAGCCGAGCATCGTGACCGAGCAAGAAAACGAACGATTGCAGCAATACTTAACGGTACAACTGACAATCATCAAATATAAATATGCTCAACCCGTTGGGTGATATTACACAGTAACTCATAAGCAATGGTACCCGCCAAATCAGCAATATGTTCAACGGGTAAGCCTTCACCCCATAGTATGACTTCATCGCCTAATGCGGCTTTAGGCTTACTCCCTAAATCAACGGTGATCATATCCATTGAAACCCTCCCGGCCAATGGTACGATCTGTCCATTAATGAGTAGTGGCGTGCCAGAAGGAAGGTGACGGGGATAACCATCACCATAACCAATTGCCACAACACCAATAAAGGTATCTTGTTTGGCGACCCATGCGGCCCCATAACCTACCGAGTCACCTTGACTAACCTGCCTGATAGCGATAATACTAGATTTAAGGGTCATAACAGGCGTTAAAGCCAATGCTTCTGCACTTGCACCCTTAATCGGTGACACCCCGTATAGCATCAAACCCGGACGCACCCAACTCGCTCGTGAATCCGGCCAAGCTATAATAGCAGCAGAATTTGCCATCGTTGTTTCTAACAGGTGAGTATCAGTCAATTGTTTGAAGTCGCTGATTTGTTGGTGGGTTTTAGGACTATCAAGCTCATCAGCACAGGCAAAATGAGTCATTAATCGCATGGGCTGCTGAACGTTTGGTGATTGATTGAGGCGTTGATAATCCTGAACAAATACCTCAGCACTAATACCCAACCGATTCATCCCGGTATCAACTTTCAGCCACACTTTTAACGGCCCTTCCAATGTCGCATTAACGATATCATCAACCTGACTGGACATGTGAACGACGGTTTGCATATTGTTGGCGACCAAAACAGGTAGGTCGGCTTTATCAAAAAAGCCTTCGAGCAACACTATCGGCTTAACAACCCCACCGGTTCTCAGTGCCAGGGCTTCTTCAATGCGGGCAACGCCAAAAGCATCGGCAGCTTTGAGCTGTTCAGCAATAGCGACCAACCCATGGCCATAGGCATTGGCTTTTAATACTGCCAGCACCTTACTGTCAGGGGCCATTTGTCTTACCCGCTGAAAGTTTGCCAGTAATGCCTTGAGATTGATTTGTGCGGTAGCTGCTTTCAATGCTTATTCCCTGCTAATGCCAGACAAAAGTATCACTTGTCAGGCACGGTGGTTAATAGTCGTCGTCATACGCAGGACCTGCGTAATTATCAAAACGGGAGAATTCTCCCTGGAAGGTTAAGCGGCATTTACCGATAGGCCCGTTACGTTGTTTGCCTATAATGATCTCGGCAGTCCCTTTGTCTGGTGAGTCATCGTTATAAACTTCATCACGGTAAATGAACATAATCAAATCCGCATCCTGCTCTATCGCACCCGATTCCCTCAAGTCTGAGTTGATTGGTCGTTTGTCA
>JBLHHD010000248.1:0-5213 GCA_047614605.1 Alteromonadaceae bacterium | reverse complement strand
AACGAGACTGATCGCATCCAGTTTAAATTCTGTTGAGTACTTTTTTCTTGTCATGATTATCTCTCACCATTGTTAAGGTCATTATCTCTTAACTGGTCTGTACAAGTCTATTGTGCCACCTCAATCGGCATTTTAAGGCATCGTTGGTGTTAACCAAAAACGTCTATAGCCCGTACATCATTATTCTTTATGGTGCGATATTAGCCCTGAGCTGACTAAAAGAAGCGACTTTGCATATGTTGCCACTGGCTGGCGAATTCGACACTGGGCAGACGTTTAAAGTCGGAGCGGACAAATTGATTGATCCGTCCCTCGGCATAAGAAAGCAGGATATTGGCTAACAAACTTTCTTCGATACCAAGATTTTTGCCTTCACGTAATTTGTACTCTCGCAACACCTGTTTTAACTGGGTTTCGAGTTTGTTGTATAAATTACCGATACGACCCCGTAACCTGTCTTGCTCACCCAGTAAGGCATCACCATTTAAAATTCGGCTGATACCGGGATTTTTCTCTGCAAAACCCAACAGTAACCCTAAAATCTTCTCAACCCGGGGCACCACCAGTTTTTCTTTATCAATGATAAGGTTGATACGGGTGAGTAACGATTCTTCAATAAAGTCAATTAAGCCCTCGAACATCCGGGCTTTGCTGGGAAAATGACGATAAAGTGCCGCTTCTGAAACGCCCACCTGTAGCGCGAGTTTAGCTGTGGTGATCCGCTGTCCCGGGTTATTTTCGAGCATAACAGCGAGACACTGGAGAATTTGTTCTTTACGGTTACTGCGGTTTTTAGCGGGCATCTGAACTTATTTCCCTGCTTGTTTAAATTGATGGGTGATTAATTCGACTAGTGTTCTGGCCAACACTTTTTTGTCTGCCAAAGGTAGTTCAGTGCTGGTAATGTCGTCGCCGTTATCGTCATTACGATAAAAAACCGATAAGGCGTTGGCGTCAGCATTAAAACCCTGACCTGCGGTCGCGACATTGTTGGCACAAATTATATCAAGCTTTTTACGCTGCATTTTGCCTTTGGCGTAAGCTTCGATATTTTGGGTTTCAGCGGCGAAACCGACCGTAAAGGGGCGGTTTTGGCTTAAATTAGCGACATCTGCCACGATATCGGGGTTTTTAATCAGTGTGACCGTCATTGTGTCGGCTGACTTTTTAATTTTATCAGTGGCGATATCTGCCGGGCGATAATCGGCCACAGCGGCACAGGCAATAAAAATATCTGATGTTGGTGCCAGTCTAAGCGCTGCTTCGTGCATTTGCAAAGCACTGTCCACTGAGCTGAATTTGACGCCCTCAGGGGCCTGAATATTAACTTTACCACTGATTAAATTAACGTTCGCGCCTAGTTCAAGTGCCGCTTGAGCGATGGCATAACCCATCTTTCCTGAACTGTGATTACTAATAAAACGAACCGGATCAAGGGCTTCGCGGGTCGGTCCTGCGGTAATTGTGACGGTGACGCCTCGTAGTATAGCTTGTGGTTGTTCTGATGGGGTAAACTGTTGTTCGATTAAATCGACCAATGCAATTGGTTCGAGCATTCGTCCCGGACCTACATCGCCGCACGCTTGTTCACCTTGCGCTGGTCCCCAAGTAATAACTCCACGTTTACTGAGATTGGCGAGATTGTCTTGAGTGGCCTTTGAAAGGTACATCTGCTGATTCATCGCCGGGACAATTGCCACTGGTGCGGCACTGGCCAAAATTAAGGTTGTCGCCAGGTCATTGGCCATACCAGCGTTGATTCGGGCAATGATATCGGCGCTGGCAGGAGCGACAACAATCAAGTCCGCCCATTTTGCTAGCTCAATATGGCCCATAGCGGCCTCAAACGCCGGATCGAGTAAGTGTTCGCTGACTGGGTTGGCTGACACCGCTTGCATCGTTAGCGGCGTTATGAAGGCTGTTGCTGCACTAGTCATCACCACTCTGACATTGGCACCGCGATCTTTAATCCGGCGGGTTAATTCTGGGCATTTGTAAGCGGCAATACCGCCACTGATGGCCAATAAAATATTTTGATTGGTTAGCAAATCGATATCCAACTGCTACGCTTTGATTCATGGACGCCTAAGATAACAAATTTTGTCTGGGTTTTTCACGATTTTTCTCGGTTTTCTTGTCTTAACGATAAGCGCTGTAATAATCATTGAATAACTAGACGTACTATAGGTTGCCAATACTGCTTATGCACGCCTTGTCGTCAGCGATGAGTGTTTTTACATCGGTGATAAGTTGATAAAAGTTCAAGGAGAGATGAACCATGCAAATCAAAGACTGGCCAAGCCAGGAACGTCCTCGTGAAAAATTACTTGCCAAAGGCCCCTCACAGTTGTCTGATGCCGAATTGCTGGCTATTTTCTTACGTACCGGAACTAAAGGGGTCAGTGCGGTCGATTTAGCACGACAGTTATTACAACATTTTGGCGGATTACGGGCGTTATTTAGCGCTTCTTACGATGATTTTTGCGCCCAAAAGGGTTTGGGCGCGGCCAAGTTTGCCCAGGTCAAAGCCGTTATTGAAATGTCACAGCGCTATTTTTCAGAGCAGATCCTGCTGACGAATGTACTTGATTCACCCAATGAGGTGAAAAACTTCCTGCGTTGTAAATTAATGGACCAAACCAATGAGGTTTTTGCGGTGGTTTATCTGGATAATCATCACCGGATACTCAAGTATGAAGCCTTGTTTTATGGCACGTTAGACGGGGCGACGATTTATCCCCGGGTGGTGGTCGAAAAAGTCATTGGTAATCAGGCAGCTGCGGTGATCTTTGCCCATAATCATCCCTGCGGTAATGCCAACCCGAGTCGGGCTGATATTGCCATTACCACCCGTTTGAAAAAAGCCCTGTTTCTTATCGACGTGAGGGTGTTAGATCATTTTGTGGTGGGTAACGAAGTGGTCTCATTTGCTGAAAGAGGATTACTATAAATAAACTTTCGAAAAAATAATTTGTTGCCGAAAAAACCATAACCTGTTGATATTTAACAATATGATGTTTTTTTCGTAAAATAACGCTATGAAAACAATCAAGAATAATTTGATCTTTTGTTGTAATTCTTGTATAAAATGCGCCCTTTAAGAAATTAGAGCAATGCCAATGCAGGGGTTGCTTCAACAAAAGTTATTTGGAGACGATTAAGATGTCTAGAGTATGCCAAGTGACAGGTAAGCGACCAGTGGTTGGTAATAACCGCTCGCATGCGAAAAACGCAACTAAGCGCCGCTTCCTGCCAAACCTACAAACCCACCGTTTTTGGGTTGAAAGCGAAAAGCGTTTCGTTAAATTAAAACTGACTACCAAAGGTATGCGTATTATCGATAAGAAAGGCATCGATAGTGTTCTTACAGAAATGCGCTCTCGCGGCGAAAAAGTATAAGGAGTTGAACCATGCGTGATAAAATTCGTTTAGTTTCATCTGCCGGCACCGGTTATTTTTACACTACTGATAAAAATAAGCGTACTATGCCAGGTAAAATGGAAATTAAAAAATTCGATCCAAAGATCCGTAAACATGTCATGTTTAAAGAAGCCAAAATCAAATAAGCTTTTTTTCATCTTGTTTAAAAAACCCGGTTTATACTGGGTTTTTTCGTTTGTGGAATATAAAAATGATCCGTTTAAGTCGTAAAGGCTGGAATAATGTACTTATTTTCGCCATGTTGATGATGATCATGGTGTTTAATGGAATGCATACCAAATTCAACAGTGGTGACGCTGAGAATATCCAGGTGACACTATTACCCGAAGATTCACTGGTGCTTACTCTGGAGTATCCCAATGCCGTTGTAGAGCGCATTGGCCAGATCTGGCGTAGTAAACCACCCCTTGATATCACCGCTGAGCAGTTGTTAGCTATTATGAATGATTGGCAAAATCAGCTCGTTGAACTTCAGGTTGATGAGAACGAAGCCAAAGTCATGACCCAGGGAAAAATGCCGCAATATTATGTGATTGCCCGATTGGCTGGTAAAGAAGAAGGGGCAGTTTATGCTTTTTATCTTCAATTTGATCATGTTTGGATCCATGATCAACAACAAGCTCGCTGGTTAAAAGCCCCCATTGAGCTGACCAATGCATTGATCCCAACCGTGCTGGGTCAAAACCCCTAAACTTAACTGTTAAACATTGCTAAAAGCAATTGTTAAAACCAGCCCTTAAAGCCACTGCCAAAAAGACTATATTATTATGCCAGAGTTACCCGAAGTTGAAGTCACGCGAATGGGCATAGAGCCTCATATCAAGCAACAAAAAGTCACCAATATCATTGTCCGTAATGGCCGTTTACGTTGGCCTGTACCAGATGCAATTAATCAGCTGATTGGCCATACGGTGTTGCAAGTGGGACGTAGGGCAAAGTATTTACTGATCACCAGCGATGCTGGCACGGCGATATTACATTTGGGTATGTCAGGCAAATTATGTGTGGTGCCTAAAGGGACTCCCATACTAAAACATGATCATGTGGACATTGAGTTCGTTAATGACATGATTTTGCGGTTTAACGATCCCAGGCGTTTTGGCGCGGTGTTATGGCAGGATATTTCATCCCCTGAACACTCGGTATTAAGTCACCTTGGACCAGAGCCATTTGACCCGATATTTACTGGAGATTACCTTTATCAGCTTTCACGAGATAAAAAAGTGAGCATTAAGCAATTTATCATGGATAACAAAATTGTCGTTGGTGTGGGGAATATCTATGCAAATGAGTCGTTGTTTAAAGCGGGTCTTTATCCTAAAAGGGCGGCGGGTAACATTAGCAAAAAACGTTATGAACAATTGGTTCTCATTATTATTGATACTTTGCGTCGAGCCATTGAACAAGGTGGCACCACTCTTAAAGATTTTGCTCAGGCAGATGGTAAACCCGGATATTTTGCTCAGGAATTGCTGGTTTATGGCAGAAAAGGCCAAGCTTGTCTCGTTTGTGGCACTTCCTTGATTGAGATCAAGTTGGGTCAACGTTCGACAGTTTATTGTGCTAACTGTCAAAAATAGTGACTAAACGTTAGTGTCAAAAGATAGTTTTAAATTGTGAAAGGTATTCCAACCTTTTAAGGTCTCTAGAGCGCCATATGGTTAGAAAATAGACTCACCAGAATGTCTAAAAATTGAGAATGTTCTGGTTTAATGATAAACAAAAAGTGAATTCGCAACAAAAGGTTTTGTGGTAGTGTCAACGATTTTTAG
>JBLHHD010000247.1:0-5214 GCA_047614605.1 Alteromonadaceae bacterium | reverse complement strand
AATGTCCGTAAACGGCGTTAAATCCTTTTGCTTTAGAATGACTAAAGCCAAAAGAATTTGCCTTGTTTACGAAAATTTTAGTTCTCGCGGGTGAGCGATTTCTAACCATATGGCGTTCTAGTAATCAATTGATCGTCTACCGCCAGAATTTTTGCCATCATGACTCCCTATAAATTCTTTGTTTGATAACGTTTTGATTAAATCACAGTAATTTGCATATATACTACAATTGACTCTAACTTATAAAATTTGAAACGAAAAGTAAAATGCAGCGAATTAAAAAATCAAAAAAACTTCATGGTGTCTGTTACGACATCCGTGGACCCGTATTAAAAAAAGCCAAACAGCTCGAAGATGAAGGTCATAACATCTTAAAACTTAACATTGGTAATCCGGCATCCTTTGGTTTTGAAGCCCCGGATGACATTGTTAAAGATGTGATCCACAACCTGCCCACCGCACAAGGTTACAGTGACGCCAATGGTATTTACCCGGCAAGGGTCGCCGTCATGCAATATTATCAAAAACAAGGGATAAATAACGTTGGCGTTGACGATATTTATATTGGTAATGGTGTCAGCGAACTGATTGTGATGGCTATGCAAGGTTTACTTAACGGGGGTGATGAGATTCTAATCCCCTCGCCTGACTATCCGTTATGGACAGCAGCGGTGAATCTGTCAGGCGGCAAACCGCTACATTATATCTGTGATGAACAATCGGACTGGTTACCTGACCTTGACGATATCAAAGCTAAAATCACCAGTAATACCCGGGGAATTGTGCTAATTAATCCCAATAATCCCACTGGTGCCGTTTATCCCAAAGACTTTTTAGAAAAAGTGATCACCATCGCCCGAGAAAATGATCTGATCATATTCTCCGACGAGATTTACGACAAAATACTCTATGACGGTGCCGTACATACTTCTATCGCCACACTGGCCGATGATGTGTTTTTTCTCACCTTTAGTGGTTTGTCGAAAAATTACCGCATTGCCGGTTTCAGAGCAGGCTGGGTAGTTCTATCGGGTCCTAAATACTTGGCCGCTGAATACATTGAAGCACTGGATATGCTCTCGTCAATGCGTTTATGTGCCAATGTGCCCTGCCAACACGCCATTCAAACAGCCCTTGGCGGCTATCAGAGCATCGACGAATTGATTGTACCCGGCGGACGTTTATACGATCAAATGGACTTAAGCTGGCGTTTACTCAACGATATCCCCGGCGTCAGCTGTACCCGACCAAAAGGCGCGATGTATTTATTTCCCAGGCTTGATGTTACCCAGTTTAAAATCCATAGCGATGAGCAGTTTGTGCTTGATTTTCTTAATGAAAAGAAAGTTCTGCTGGTTCATGGCAGAGGATTTAATTACCATACACCCGATCACTTTCGGCTGGTCTTCTTACCCCACTCAGAGGTATTAACCAGCGCCATCGGCTCACTGCGTCAGTTTTTACAGCGCTATACCCAATAGCTATACCCAATGCTAAGAGCCAATAACAAGCCGGGCAACAGACAAAAATAAGACAAATAATGACAAAACAGCAGGCAATACTATGAACAATCACCTCCAGTGGCACGCTCGTCAAAGTGGCAATGACAATCATCGCCCCAATGATCACCGCAGCGTCTTTGAGCGTGATCGGGCAAGAATTCTACACTCGGCAGCTTTTCGTCGATTGCAGGCCAAAACCCAGATATTGGGTGTCGGTAAAAATGATTTTTATCGCACTCGCCTAACCCATTCACTCGAAGTCGCCCAAACTGGCAGCAGCTTGCTCGCTCAGTTGATAATCAAACACCCTGACTTAAGCAAGCAATTACAACTGGACAGTGGATTGATTGACTCATCTTGTTTGGCTCACGATATCGGCCACCCGCCGTTTGGTCACAGCGGCGAAGCCATTTTAAATTATATGATGCGCGACCACGGCGGGTTTGAAGGTAACGGACAAACCTTACGGATATTAGCCGTGCTAGAGCCATACACCGAAAAGTTTGGCATGAATATGACCCGCCGTACCTTGCTCGGGCTACTCAAATACCCCAACACCCTTAAACGGCTAGAAAAAAAGCACTATCCTGAGCTGACCGACTTCAATCAAATCAAAGTGGATGAGTGGGGCCCGGCCAAAGGGATATTTGATGATGACCAGGCCATCCTAGACTGGATATTAACTCCCCTCAGTGACGCTGATCGCACCCTGTTTACTTCGTTTACCGTACCTAAAAGCCCCGAGCACCACAGTCGAACTCTGTATAAATCCGTTGATACATCAATAATGGAACTGGCTGATGACATCGCTTATGGCGTACATGATCTTGAAGATGCCATTGTCGTTGGCACCATCAGCAAAACCGAATGGTTCGAACTAGCAATACCCCAATTTAAAGCGCTCGGTGAGGACGAAATTAGCACCTTTATCGATTCGATCAGCGAACAGCTGTTTGATGCTCATCATCTGCGCAAAGACGCTATCGGCCAGATGGTCAACTTGCTAATCACCTCCGTTGAGTTATACCAGTGCAACGAACAGTTCGAAGAGCAACTGCTGCGTTATAACGCTCGACTCCCTCAGGCACAACATCAGCTGCTGGAGATCCTCAAACAGTTTGTTTATCGCCAGGTAATATGCCATCCACAAATTCAGCAAGTCGGGTTCAAAGGCCAAAGAGTGGTGATGGAATTGTTCAGTGCCTTCGCCTCAGATCCCTTGCGGTTATTGCCGTACAACACTCAAGGCCGTTGGAAACAAACCCGCGATTGTGGTAATGATCCCCACCGGGTGATTTGCGATTATATCTCAGGTATGACCGACGAATATGCGATGCGCATGTACAAAAAAATGTTTATGGTTTAATCGTTGAGTCAATGGATTAAAAAACCTTAAGCGTAGAGTGTTTTGCATCCCATCCGGTTGCTTGCTAAAGTCTCAACTTCCACAGGTACTTAATACCAATGAGATTAATCTTAAAACGCTTAACGACAGGTTTTATACTATCGTCCATGATGGTCATACTGGGTTTGCCATTGGTTGCCTTTGCCCAACAGCAAGATGGTCTTTCAGTGCTTAATCGCGACATTCAGGGGGGTGAGGTATTGGAGATCCCCACCAAAAAAGGTAAACCCGCCCAGGTGATGAGTATGTATCATTCTAGTGAAGATCAGCTGATCCTGAGCACCCCGGAAGAAACACTTGCCTACAATGAAGCGGACAATATTAAACAAAGCAAGTACATCCCCGGTCATGGTATTTTTTCGTTACGGGTTAGCGACTCAACTATCACCCGGCAAGTTTTGGCTATCCAGCCGATGTCACCGCTGCCGATGGCCTGGGTTTGATGACGCTGACAGCCAATATATTTACCTTCTCCACCAATAATAATGCCTATTCGGTCAACCTTCAAAACAGCAGGGTTAATATTTATGGACCTGCGCCGCCAACTCCAGTCTACTGCTGTTTGACTTGAAAACGGGCTTACCTACCGCCCCTCCCTTTAACGATGAGGCATTAGCTCAACTACACTGCCTGATAGTAACGCCCAGCGAACTGGGAATGTGGATCGTTTCGTCAAAGAAAATCATCAACACAATAACGGAGCCAAGCATAGTTGCCGCTATCGAAGTTGACCGGCATTTATGGCTGATTAAAGCGGGAGAGCGGGTCAAATGGGGGGGTTACGCTTGGAGCATCACCCGAATCGCCAGACCAATAAAAACCACGCCAGCAATCTTGTCTATGATCGGACCTTTATCAGCCAAAGCAAAACGTTCACGGGTTTTATGAACCAGACCGGCAACCAGACAATACCAGGTACCATCAACAACCAGCACAGTGCCAGCCATAATGGCCCCACTGGTAAGCGTCATATTCTCCGGGTCGATAAACTGACTAAACAAAGCGACAAAAAATATCGCCAGCTTAGGGTTTAAAAAAGCAATCAAAAAACCATCACGAGCCGCTTCAAAGTAACTTGACTCGGCCCCACAACCCTGATCAGTAGTAAATGGACTGCCTTTACTGGCCAGTGCCTTAATCCCCATATACAACAGATAAGCCGCACCGCCATAAACCAGCCCTTGATACACCATCGGCGATTTAACCAGCAGCGTCGACAAACCCAACAAGGTGATCACCGCGTAGATACCAACCCCGATACCATGGGCGATCGCTACCATCACCCCATGTTTAGCCGAATTGGTAATTGAGTGCTTTAACACCACGGCAAGGCTCGGTCCCGGTGACATAGCACCCAAAATACAAACCATCAATAAAGGCAACCAGGCCGCTAATGTCATATAAACCTCTTACTGCTTAAATCGTGCTTAAATCGTGTTTTGACTATTCGACTCTGATAGTCGCTTTAACAATACTCAACGGCTCACTAGTTTTGCCTGAGCGTGATCCCAGTTTTTCGAGTGCGGTGACAGTTTCCATCCCCTGAACAACTTCACCAAAGATAGTGTGTTTGCCATCTAAAAATGGGGTGGGTTTAAAGGTGATGAAAAACTGGCTGCCGTCTGTATTTGGTCCAGAGTTCGCCATACTCAACATACCTGGTTTATCGTGTGAAGGGGCATCATTAAACTCGCCGGCATATTTATAACCCGGTCCACCAGTGCCCTGCCCGCGTGGGTCACCACCTTGAGCCATAAAACCGGGGATCACCCGATGAAAAATAATGCCATCATAAAACCCCAAACGGGTTAAATACATGGTGCTGCTGACATGCATAGGGGCGACTTTAGGCATCAATTGGATGGTGATTTTGCCTTTGTTGGTCTCTAAATCCCAAAAGTACTGACTTTCAGGCTCAAACTCTGCCAATGGTGGCTTGGGCAAATGCTCTTTCCATTTATCTTTAGTTTTATCAATGGTTTGAGTCTTGGTGAACTCATCAATACGCTTAAGCGCCGGATCACCACCAAAACAGGCTGACAGCAATACAGTACACGCCAACAAGCTCGTAAACTTGGCTGCTTTTTGCAGTTTATTTTGCTCTTTATTTTGTACTGCAGCAGGAAAAGCACAATGGGGTTTATCAAACATGGATACCTCTTATTCTTTTTAATGGGTTAAAAGTTAAAAAATAGTAGGGGAAAAAACTTAAGCGAAGAATTTATCATAACCTCGCCCTACCCGATAGTGCAGTGATCACAAAAACCGATGACAACCGTCATTGACCCACATTAACGCCTTTAAAGG
>JBLHHD010000246.1:0-5219 GCA_047614605.1 Alteromonadaceae bacterium | reverse complement strand
CAATGGTGGCGGTAGAAACATAGTATCGATTATTAATATCGCTGTTAACGGTCGTTGAACTCGGTGAGTTCTGTAAAATATTGTCAAAGGTCAGTTCGCAAGTTGTTTGGGTCGAAATTGCCGATGCGGGTGTTGCAGTACCGGCTGTAAATGGGTAACCAATTGCATTTACCCAAATCGTCGTGTTATCAAACAGTACGGTTCCCATCCCCTCAGCACCCTGATCATTAGTCAGTGTACGCCCTTCCAACTCCCACTGAGCCCTTACCAGTCCCACTGCTGAGGCTATACCACCTGCAACGCCCTCTACCGCCGCCTCTTTGGCGTTATCGGTAACATTCATAAACTTAGGAATAGCGGTTGCGGCTAAAAACCCAAGGATCACAACAACCGCGATCAACTCGATTAAGGTAAACCCTTGTTGCCTGTGTTGTTTATTCATGGCTCACACACCCACCTAACAGTTGGGTATTATACGTTATAATTCGATAAAAGCCAAAACACATGTCGTGTCAAATTGTCGCTTTCCTTTATCGACATTCCCACCAAAAATCAGGGTCTTAGCTCAACCTTACCAGTATCAAAACGGTAGCTAAAACGCACCTCTCCCGCCACAGTATTACGGCATACCTGGATATTCAGGCGGGCTTCATCAAGTGCGTTATTGGCCACTTGGTCCGGTCGTTGGCTATCCTGCTGGTTCAACCTAAATTCAAACAGCTCACCCGAAAATGACAACCTATCTGACGTTTGTAATGCCTGCCAAAGCGCCTGACACACAGGTTGTGTCTGCGACCCGACCACTTGTGTCGGCCAACCGAACTGATTCATCACAAAAATCCACTGTCCTTGTGCCTTACCAGCGGCATTAACCCCTTTTACCACCACCGTTTTCGGCCTTCCCTGTAAAATCCAGTCACGATGAACACTGATCACCGAAGCGGCATAAACCTGCACAGCAATATCTGCCTCTGTCTGCTCAACACTATCAAAAATATCAGCGAAATGGCTTACCGCCGAAGACATGATAATAATAAATACCGTCAACCAGACCATAAAGCGAAAAACGGATTTTTGTGACTCTTTTTCCATACCAGTCATGTCACTAAGCCACAGTGATAAGTCTAATCTGCAAAATCATTTCGCCGCCCCCATCATATCCCACATCGGCGTAAAAATACCCAAGGCCAGTATCAGCACCATACTAGCCACTACCGCAATCAATAAGGGTTCAATTTTAGCGGTCAGGTTTTTTAAATCAAAGTCGACTTCACGCTCGTAATAATTGGCCACTTCGTTAAGCAAGTCTTCGACCTGACCGGTCTCTTCACCGACCGCTATCATTTGTAACACCAAAGGGGTAAACAACTCACTGCGGGTTGCCGCTCTTAATAAGCTCTCACCCCTTTCGATAGTTTGTCTCATACCCAGAATATTATGCGCCATATAGCTGTTATCTACCGCATCAGAAACCAGCGTAAGCGCACTGACCAACGGCACACCCGAGCGTAACATCATGGCAAAACTGCGGGCAAAGCGACCTAATAACGCTCGCTCCAAAATACTTCCAATTGCTGGAACCTTTAACTGGTAACGATCCCATTGAAAACGTCCTTTATCCGTTTTAATGTAATTTTTAATCGCCCCAACCCCCCCGACTATAGCAACAAGCATGTGCGGCCAGTAATTGACGAAAAACTCAGAAGACGCCAGTAAAGCTTTGGTGGTCCAGGGCAACTCTGCACCAAGTTTGGCAAACATCCCGGCAAACACCGGTATAACCTTTAAGTTCAATACAAACATTGCCACGCTTATTGCCCCTATTACCATGATAGGGTAGCGGGTGGCTTGTTTAATTTGTTTGCGGGTTTCTTGCTCTTTTTCAAAGTAATCGGTGATTTGGATAAACGCGTCATCCAATTTACCAGTATTTTCACCAACGTGAATAATACTTGCCAGTAACTTGTTAAACACCTTGGGATGCGAGCTTAACGCCGCCGACAGGGTTCGCCCTCTTTCGAGCTGCGTAGCGACATCAAATAAAGCCTTTTTTAACATCACCGAATGGGTATTTTCGGCCAGCCCCATTAACGCTCTTATCATGGGAATACCGGCCCGGGTCAAAGCATACATCTGGCGCGAAAAGATTAATAAATCATCCAGCGTCACTTTACTAACAAACAACTGGTTTAAATCAAATTTGTCACCATTTTTGACCTTGGCGGCTTTAATTTCAATCGGAATGTTATTACGCCGCATGAGCAGATCGGCGACACCCGCTTCGTTAGGCGCTTCAAGTTGCCCAGTTAACAGCTCACCTTTTGGGTTGCGCGCTTTATAGTCAAAAAATGGCATCATTTACCCCCTAATCAAACCTGCATTTCGGTAATGTACTCGGCTACCCGCAGCACTTCTTCTACTGTGGTAACACCATCGAGTGCATAGTTAAACGCCATCACCCCAAAGGGCGTGAATGTTTTATTTTCTCTGGCCGATTTGGCAAATCCTTCGGTGTCGTCACGGCGCAGAGCATCCATCATGTGAACATTCATTTCTAATAACTCAAACACCCCAACACGGCCTTTGTAACCGGTATGGTTACAGCTTTGACAGCCGCGGCCTTGATAAAAGCGCAAGGTCGACATATCCTGGTGTGCCAGTTGCTCCAGCCATAATAACTCTTGCTGATCGGGTTGAGACAGCTCCCGGCAGTTTTCGCAAATACGTCGTACCAGTCGCTGAGCAATAATACCGCGTAAAGAACTTGCCACCAAATAAGGCTGAGCCCCCATATCAATTAAACGTAAAGCACTGGTGATCGCATCGTTGGTATGCAGTGTTGATAATACCAAATGACCGGTCAGTGCGCCCCGCAAACCGATTTGTACGGTTTCTTGATCACGCATTTCGCCAACCATCAAAATGTCGGGATCTTGACGTAAGCAGGTTCTTAGCACAGTAGAAAAATCCAGGCCAATTTTAGGGTTAACCTGGACCTGATTAACTCGTGGTAAACGGTACTCTACCGGGTCTTCTACGGTTATGATTTTTTTACCGGGCTCATTAAGTTCGCTTAAGGCACCATAAAGGGTGGTTGTTTTACCCGAACCGGTAGGTCCAGTGACCAATATCATCCCGTGGGGACGACGAATAAGCCCCCTGAGCCGCATGAGTAAATCAGGTGGTAATCCGGTTTCATCGAGCCTTCTCAAGCCTCCGGTCTGATCAAGTAAACGCATAACCACCGACTCACCATACTGGGTAGGCATAGTCGACATACGAATATCGATATTGTGACCTTTGGTTTTGATATTAAAACGCCCATCCTGAGGCAAGCGTTTTTCAGAGATATCCAAATTACCCATCAACTTTAAACGTAATACCAATGCCGAGGCGATATTGGCTTCTTTTAGGGTGTCTTCTTGTAATACCCCATCAATACGCTGGCGAATACGAATCAGCTTTTCGTCAGGTTCAATATGAATATCCGATGCACCAGAGGTCACGGCTTCTTCAAAAATGGTGCGTAATAATTGCACTACGGTGGCATCACCTTCGGTATCGTTGGTTAGACTGGCAAAATCCAGATCTGAGGTTTCTTCGTATTCTTCCTGAAGCTGTTGGGCAAATGATTCGATGTCCTTGGTGCGTCGGTAGAGTCTGTCGAACGCTTCCAAGATCTGATTTTCTTTGACGACCGCAATGCTAATGTCTTTGGGGGCCAGCATCGGTGCCAACTGATCGAGACTGCTCAAATCAGCAGGATCGCTCATCCCTAGCACAACGCGGTCGCCAAGGTCTTCAATGACCAAAGCACGATGACGACGGGCATGAACCTCAGGTAGCAGTTGTACTACAGAAGGCTCTATCACTTTTTGTGATATATCTATAAAAGGAACATCTAACTGCTGAGCAAGAAAGCGTAACAGATCTTCTTCAGAGATATGACCCAAGTCAATTAAAGCAGCACCCAGTTTACGACCCGAGCTTTTTTGCTCTTTAAGTGCTTCGAGTAACTGCCCTTCGATAATGATGCCTTCATGAACCAGCAAATCACCCAAGCGCATTTTTAATTTAGGTCTTGCCACCTTAAGCTCCTCAAATTAGTCCAGTCCTGTGACTTCCCCAGACAAGTGTCATATTGACGTGAATACTACGGTTTCAGTTCACTTAGACGTGAGCGAATAAACTGCCGCGAAGCCGCTGAAACCTGACTTGATGCCAAGCTTTTTTGATAAGCATTGATGGCTGCTGGTTTATCACCCAAAGCTTCCAAAGATGATCCAAGCCCCAGCCACCAACGGCCATTGGCCGGATTAACCCCGATTAAACGCTCAAATTCGGTGACTGCAGCCCCATACTGACGGGTTTGCTGTAACGTGGTTGCCTTTAGGGCCACATACTCAATTTGCTCAGCGGTAGTCACGGTTAATTGCAGATAGTTCAGCGCTGCCTGATAACTTTTATGCTTGTAATGAATTTTTGCCGCCAGCAATGCCAGACTGATGTTATTGGCATCAATGGCTAAGCCCTGGTCCAGTACATTCAGTGCATTAGCCACTTTTTCGCGACCAAAATACAAGGCTGCCAGTGCCATTCTGGCCTGAGTATGATCACCGCTAATTTGTAGCAGCGAGTTGTATTGTTCAACTGCCTGTTTGATCATTCCCTGATTGGTCAGCTTTTTAGCTGCCTGATACTTTTTCTCGCTTCTTTGCGCCGCAGTTAAGCTAACCGGTTTGACTTGCATTTTACTCACTTTAGGTGAGTTGGACTGGCGCGATGAAGACTGAGCAGGGTCTGTTTTAGGCGGCCTAACCTGAGCCTGAACGAATGGTTTGGTAGACTCTGTTAACGTTGGTTTGACACTGGTGTTACCCGCTTGGGTGGTTATAACGGGTTTTTCAGCATTCGTGGTATTGTTAATAACTTTAGGCCGCACAATCAAATCAGGCTTATTTTGTACGCCTTTACCTTGATTTCCCTCACTGACTTTTTGTGTCGTGGTCGCGGGCTGGGGCTGAATAACGGCTTGTGCTGGTGTATTAGGGCTACTTTTAGTATTGGTATTGGTATTGGTATTGGTGCTCGGTTTGGTGCTCGGTTTGGTTTGTTCAACCGGTTGAGGATCCGGGGTCTTGTGCTGACGTTTTGGTTGGCTGGCCGCAAGCAATGTATCAATATCAGTCCCCTGGTTTGCCAGTTTAACAAAGTACCAG
>JBLHHD010000245.1:0-5219 GCA_047614605.1 Alteromonadaceae bacterium | reverse complement strand
TTAAACCAGAACATTCTCAATTTTTAGCCATTCTGGTGAGTCTATTTTCTAACCACATGGCGCTTTAGAGCGGCCTGTGTGCTGCTATAGCTTTAATCCCTAGAGCACTTTTTATCTCTTTCGAACTCTTATCGACTCTTTTGAATTTTGTCTCGTTTCCTCCCCAATAGACCCGTCTTTACCAAATCCTCCTGAATTACTTTCAATTGCATTGTTTTTTAACATGTTTAGTTGTAATTTTTATGCACTTTTTATTCACCAGATGCTGAGGTGTATCACCTTGCTATTATTATTTTTTCATGGTTAAATTATTTGTGATCAACTGGATGAATAACCGTACAAGCCCTTTATTTAGCTAATTTCGACAAGTGGCTAAATTAAAATTGACAACGTTGTCTTTTTTGTTTACTTTAATTTGCATCGGCTTTGTAAAAATATAATTAGATAAAAATACAGTTTAAAGGGGTGATTATGCGCTTCTTAACTTGGCCCTTTAGTCAGTTAAAACACCATCGAAACTAATTAACAAAATGTGTTGACATGGGGGTCGAAAACCAACACCATGGAAAAGAAGTCGTTTAGTCGGCATTAGAAAAACTAATCTAACTTCAGACATTAATTAACTTATTACATTCAGGATTTACCCGGACCTATAATGAACTACGTACTGAACCTCAACATTATTACTCTCGTCGTCGTCGTGATTATTAAATCACAGCGGGGAGCCTTGTTGAGTCGGTAAAAAATAAACCTGAACAACAAAACCCCCCGCGCCGAAAGGACCGGGGGGTTTTGTCGTTTTAGGGTTATATAAAATTGTTAGGCGCAATAAAATGAGTAAAATGTACCATCAGCAAGACGTCAATCCAGAGTTGTTGGCAGGCAAAAAAGTCGCCATATTGGGTTATGGCAGTCAAGGTCGGGCACAGTCGCTCAACCTTAGAGACAGTGATGTTGATGTGGTGGTTGGTTTGTGTGAAGGCGGTAAAAACTGGGAACAAGCCGAACAACAAGGGGTGGCTGAGCATGAAGCAGGCAGTGCTAATCTCAAAAAAATGCTTGCGGCAAATGATAATCATGTTATAGAAGAGGTAGGAGAATCCGTTCGCCAACATATGGGCTGGTTAAAGCCTTAATATGGTGTCGGACAGGCGGTGAAAGTCACCGCCGTAGGTTCGCGAATAAACACCTCAAATCATTAAAAAGAGTAACGTATCATGGCTAAAAACACATCGGAATTCATTTGGTTTAACGGCGAATTAATGCCTTGGCAAGATGCCAAAATACACGTATTAAGCCATGGTCTTCATTATGGTTCATCAGTCTTTGAAGGTATCCGGGTTTATGATACGCCAGATGGCCCTCAAGTCTTCCGTTTGACCGATCATGTACAACGTTTATATGACTCAGCTAAAATCTATCGTATGGATATTCCTTACAGCTTCGATGAACTGATACAGGGTTGTAAAGAGGCGGTTAGCAAAAATGGCCTTAAAGCCGCTTACCTTCGTCCAATTGCCTTTTTAGGTGATGTGGGTCTGGGTCTTACGCCGCCAAAAGTACCCTGTGATGTGGCTATTGCTGCAATGGAGTGGGGCGCTTATTTAGGTGAAGAAGGGCTTAAAAACGGCGTTGATGTGTGTATCTCTTCGTGGAATAGATTAGCACCAAATACTATGCCTACGGGTGCCAAAGCCGGTGGTAACTACTTGTCTTCACAGTTGATCACTACCGAAGCGAAACGTCATGGTTATGTTGAAGGTATCGGTCTTGACCAAAATGGTCACATCAGTGAAGGCGCTGGCGAGAACTTGTTTTTGATTAAAAAAGGGGTCATTTTGACGCCTCCATCAACCGCTTGTATTTTACCTGGTTTGACTCGCGATACGGTAATGATCCTGGCTCGTGATATGGGTTATGAAGTACGCGAAGAAGCCATTGCCAGAGAAGCTTTATATTTGGCTGATGAGTTCTTTATGTGTGGTACGGCGGCAGAGATCACGCCAGTACGCAGTGTCGATCAAATTAAGATTGGTAGCGGCTCTCGCGGTCCAATCACAGAAAAGATCCAGGATGCGTTTTTCGGCTTGTTCAGCGGTAAAACACAAGATAAATGGGGCTGGTTGGAATCATTAACTTAATAGTGAACTATTAAGTTAATGTGCTCAATCGGAACTTCTAACGGCGAGATGGTAGCGGTGAGGTGGCGACAGGTTCGCCGCACTCTTGTAACGTAAGAGCCTAATAAAGAGCAGGATAAAAAATAATGCCAAAATTAAGAAGCGCAACAGTAACGCAAGGCCGCAATATGGCAGGTGCCCGTGCACTGTGGCGTGCTACCGGGGTAAAAGACAGTGATTTTGGTAAGCCAATTATTGCTGTGGTTAATTCATTCACTCAGTTTGTGCCAGGCCATGTACATTTACAGCCGCTCGGTCAACTGGTCGCCAGAAGCATCGAGAAAGCTGGTGGTATTGCCAAAGAGTTTAATACAATTGCAATAGATGATGGAATTGCCATGGGGCATAGTGGAATGCTTTACTCATTGCCTTCACGAGATCTTATCGCTGATTCAGTTGAGTATATGGTTAACGCACATTGTGCCGATGCCATGGTTTGTATCTCAAACTGCGATAAAATCACCCCAGGTATGCTGATGGCGGCATTACGGTTGAATGTGCCGGTGGTTTTTGTATCCGGCGGACCAATGGAAGCGGGCAAAACCAAACTGTCTGACCAAATCATTAAACTTGATTTGGTTGATGCGATGGTTAAAGGTGTTGATCCTAAAGTCTCTGATGAAGAATCAGAGCAGGTCGAACGTTCAGCTTGTCCTACTTGCGGTTCTTGTTCTGGGATGTTTACGGCCAATTCAATGAACTGTTTGACCGAAGCATTAGGTTTGTCTTTGCCAGGCAACGGCTCATTGCTGGCGACTCACAATTCACGTGAACAGTTGTTTGTTAAAGCCGGGGAGACCATCGTTAACTTGTGTGAGCGTTATTACACTGAAGATGACGAGTCGGCTTTACCACGAAATATCGCCAACAAAGCGGCATTTGAAAATGCCATGTGTCTGGATATCGCCATGGGCGGTAGCACTAATACGGTTTTACACCTAGTGGCAGCAGCACAAGAGGCAGAGGTTGACTTTACCATGGATGATATCGACCGTTTATCCCGTATCGTACCGCATCTTTGCAAAGTGGCGCCTTCAACCCCTAAATACCATATGGAAGACGTTCATCGTGCTGGTGGTGTGATGGGCATTTTGGGTGAGTTGAACCGATGTGGTTTACTCAATACTGACGGCGGTCATGTTGCTGGGCAAAGTCTACAAGCGGTGATTGAAAAATGGGATATCGCAACCACTGATGATCAAGCCGTTAGAACGTTTTATCAGGCAGGACCTGCTGGTATCCGTACAACCAAAGCGTTCAGTCAAAGTTGTGTTTACCCCAGTGTTGATGATGACAGACAAAATGGCTGCATCCGCACCCGTGAGTTTGCTTACTCTCAAGATGGTGGTTTGGCGATGCTTATGGGTAATCTGGCCGACGATGGTTGTATCGTTAAAACTGCTGGCGTAGATGAAGATAATCTGACCTTTCGTGGTCCGGCGGTTATCTTTGAAAGTCAGGATGATGCCGTTAAAGGTATCTTAGCTGGTGCAGTTAAAGCCGGTGATGTGGTTGTTATTCGTTATGAAGGGCCAAAAGGTGGTCCGGGAATGCAGGAAATGCTGTACCCCACCAGTTATTTAAAATCCATGGGATTAGGGGCAAAATGCGCACTGATCACTGATGGTCGTTTTTCCGGTGGCACCTCAGGGTTGTCAATCGGTCACGTTTCACCCGAAGCGGCCAGTGGTGGCAATATCGCTTTAATCAATGCTGGTGACGAAATTGCCATCGACATTCCCAACCGTACCATTGACATCTGTGTCAGTAAAGATGAACTGAGCAGCCGTCGTCAAATTATGAATGAAAAAGGTCGACTTGGCTGGAAGCCAGTTGAGCGTCACCGACCCATTTCCTTTGCGTTAAAAAACTACGCTATGTTTGCCACCAGTGCCGATAAGGGCGCTGTTCGTGATCACTCCAAACTAGAGGGATAACCCATGGCTTTACCAGCGCAATCAAAGACCAATGTCTATCCAAAATCTGATTATTTCCAGCAAATTTTGCTGGCAGGGGTATACGAGTTGGCCGTGGAAACCGAGTTGTCGAAGCTTGAAAAAGTGTCGAGTAAGCTGGGTAATCAGGTGTGGCTTAAACGTGAAGATATGCAACCGGTCAATTCATTTAAATTGCGCGGTGCGTTTAACAAAATCAAACAGCTTAGTGCCGAGCAAAAGGTCAATGGTGTGGTCACTGCATCAGCGGGTAATCATGCACAAGGCGTAGCACTGTCAGGGGCTACGCTTGGCATAAAAGCAACTATCGTAATGCCAATCACTACCCCTGAAATCAAAGTGGCGGCAGTTCGTGGTCATGGCGGTCATGTAATTTTGACTGGTGAGTCGTTTGATGAAGCCAATGACTTTGCCAAGCAATTGGCCACCCAGCAAGGGGCGACGTTTATTCCGCCATTTGATGATATCGATATCATCGTCGGTCAGGGCACGGTTGCTAAAGAGTTGATGGAACAAATGCCTGACGTTGAGCGGGTGTTTATCCCGGTTGGTGGTGGTGGTTTGCTGGCTGGTATGGCGGTTTATATCAAATCATTGTTACCTCAGGTTCAGGTTATTGGGGTTGAGTTTGAAGAGTCAGCCTGCTTAAAAGCGGCTCTTGATGCTGGTAAACCGGTCTCTCTGACTCATGTTGGTCAATTTGCCGATGGTGTGGCAGTTAAAAAAATCGGTGAACAGACGTTTTTACTGGCACAGCAATATTGTGACGAAGTGATCACCGTTACCAGTGATGAAATCTGCGCGGCTATCAAAGACATCTACAATGATTTACGGGCTATCGCCGAACCCGCTGGTGCCTTGTCACTGGCCGGATTAACCAAATATTTGCAACGGCACAATTTAACCGATACCAAGGCGGCGGCGATATTGTCCGGTGCCAATATGAACTTTGACACCTTGCGTTATGTTTCTGAGCGTACCGCCCTAGGCGAAAAAACTGAGGCCGTGCTGGCGGTTACCATAGATGAGCAAAAAGGCAGTTTTCGTCGTTTTTGTGAGGTGGTTGGGGACCGGGTTGTTACCG
>JBLHHD010000244.1:0-5236 GCA_047614605.1 Alteromonadaceae bacterium | reverse complement strand
GCTGAAGGTAGCAAATGCTTAGCCAAAGTTAAACAAGGTTAGTTTTATCAATCAGCCACCACCTCAACAGTAGTTAAGGTGGTGGTTTTTTTGTGCAGGGTTTATCAAAGTGTCGAACCATCAAAATGTCGAACCATTTAAACGAAACGTTCAATCACCTTGGCAACTGACTTGGCATCGTTCATCACATAAAAGTGCACTCCGGGTAAACCGGCACTGAGTAATTCGTCAGTTTGCTTAATGGCGTGAGCAATACCCAGCTCAACAACATGTTTGGGGTTTTCGAGTACT
Organism: Alteromonadaceae bacterium; assembly: GCA_047614605.1. Classification (GTDB taxonomy): domain Bacteria; phylum Pseudomonadota; class Gammaproteobacteria; order Enterobacterales; family Alteromonadaceae; genus JABSOG01. The sequence goes on along the minus strand of JBLHHD010000244.1, from coordinate 4,945 downwards.
TCGTTGACAAAATCATCGGGGAAGTTGACATAAAAATGACGGGGAATAGATTGCAACTGCTTCACCGAACGAATGATTTTCAAACCAGGGATGATTGGCACCGTAATTCCCGCCGCCCGGCATTGCTCAACAAAGTGGAAATAGTTCTTGGTCTCATAAAACATTTGGGTGGTGATATAGTCTGCGCCCGCATCAATTTTGCCTTTGAGGTGCATGATATCGGTGCTCAGGTTTGGTGCTTCAAAATGCTTTTCGGGGTAACCCGCCACACCAACACAAAAATTCAGCGACGAACAACCAGCAATATCATCAAGAAACTTACCTTGCTTCAATTCGTTGATTTGACTGACTAAATCACCCGCATATTCATTAACTGTGCGGCTTTTTGAGATTTTTTTGTTGTAGTTGGGACCGTCGCCTTTTAAGGCCAATACATTGTGAATACCCAGATAATTTAACTCGATCAGCGCATCTTCGGTTTCTTCTTTGGTAAAACCACTACACAACAGGTGGGTGACGGTGTCGATTTTAAAACGGTTTTGGATAACCCCACAAATGCCGATGGTGCCCGGACGCTTTTTATAAATACGTCGCTCAACGGTGCCATCTTCCTGCTCGTTGTAAAACGCGCCGGATGGATGAGAGGTCACGTCAATCCACGGCGGATTGTACGGGGCCAGTACTTTAACCACATCAACAATATCCTGAATCGAACGACCACGCGGTGGTGGCACAATCTCAAAACTGAATAACGGGTTGGTGGCTTTATCTATATGTTCTATAACTTTCATAACGACTTACTCATTAATAACCGGGGACACTGAACACCCAATGGCCCCTAAAACTAAACTTATGCGGCGTTGCTCTGTACTACCTGCGGTGCCGGATCATAATCAAGGTTTGGTGATAGCCAGCGCTCAGCCTCTTCAAGGCTCCACTGTTTACGCTGGGCATAATCAATTACCTGCTCCTGGGTGATTTTGGCCACCGCAAAATACTTGGCTTGTGGATGGGCAAAATACCAACCGCTCACGGCAGCACCGGGCCACATCGCATAACTGCTGGTTAATTGCATCCCAATATTTTGTTCGACATCCAGTAACTCCCACAACAGACCTTTTTCGGTATGCTCAGGACAAGCCGGATAACCCGGAGCAGGTCGAATACCTTGATACTGCTCGCGGATCATTGCATCGTTATCGAGCCCTTCATCTTTGGCGTAACCCCAGTAATCAATTCTCACTTGCTGATGGATATATTCAGCCAGCGCTTCTGCTAACCTGTCAGCTACCGCTTTTAACAAGATGCTGTTGTAACTGTCATGCGCAGCCTCATACCGGGCAACAATCTCATCAGAGCCAAAACCAGAAGAAACCGCAAAAGCGCCAATATAATCATTGATACCACTGTCTTTATCTGCCACAAAATCGCTCAAACAACGATTAAACTGACCTTTAGGCTTTTTGCTTTGCTGGCGTAAGTGACTTGATAATTTGTCAACGACAGAACGATCTTCACCCTGGTAAATTTCGATATCATCCCCGTTGCTGTTGGCCGCAAACAAGCCAAATACGGCTTTAGCGACCACACTTTGATCGGCAATGATCTCGTCGAGCATGTGGTTGGCATCGTTAAACAAATCAGTCGCCGTTTCACCAATCAACTCATGGGAGAGGATCTTCGGATACTTGCCGCTAAGCTGCCAGGTTAAGAAAAATGGCGTCCAGTCGATATATTCACGGATCGTTTGCAACGGCACATTATCCAGTACAGTTACGCCCAGTTTTTTCGGTGTTACCGGCTGGTGATCAGCAAAGTCAATGGGTGACGGATTGGCCCGTGCAGCAGCTAAGCTGATCAATGTAGAGCGCGGCCCTTTGGCATAATGACGAGCACGGACTTTTTCGTATTCGCTGCGGGTGCCTGCCAAAAACTCGGCTTTATTACCCGATAACAAGGTTTGCACCACCGAAACCGAACGAGATGCATTGGCAACATAAACCACCCCATGCTCATAATGCGGCTCGATTTTGACCGCAGTATGGGCTTTAGAAGTGGTTGCTCCACCGATTAATAACGGCATGGTGAACCCCTGGCGCTGCATTTCTTTGGCAACATGAACCATTTCGTCCAAAGAAGGAGTGATCAAACCTGATAAACCAATCGCATCGACTTTTTGCTCAATCGCCACCTGCAAAATCTTTTCACAGGAAACCATCACGCCCAAATCAATGATCTCAAAGTTATTACACTGTAACACCACACCCACAATGTTCTTGCCGATGTCATGCACATCACCTTTAACGGTTGCCAATAACACTTTACCGTTGGTATACACTTCTTCTTTTTCTAATTCAATGAAGGGTTGTAAATGGGCCACGGCCTGTTTCATTACCCGGGCTGATTTAACCACCTGGGGCAAAAACATCTGACCTTCACCAAACAAGTCACCTACCACGTTCATGCCATCCATTAAAGGACCTTCAATCACATGTAACGGACGCTCAGCCTCAAGACGGGCCGCTTCGGTATCTTCAATAATGTAAGCATTAATGCCTTTAACTAAGGAGTGTTCGAGGCGTTTGTTAACCGGCAATTCGCGCCAGCTTAAATCAACTGTACTACCACCACTACTGCCTTTGCCGCTGTGTTTTTCGGCAGCGGTCAATAATCTTTCGGTAGCTCCATCATCTGAGTTGCCAATCACGTCTTCAACGGCCAACAGTAAATCAGCAGGTATGTCTTTATATATGGCCAATTGACCGGCGTTAACAATACCCATGTCCATGCCATTTTTAATCGCATGGTACAAAAATACCGCATGGATAGCCTCACGTACCGCGTTATTACCACGAAATGAGAACGAGACATTTGATACGCCACCGGAGATCATCGCATGAGGTAAAGTCTTTTTGATTTCCTCAATCGCTTCGATAAAATCAACCGCATAGTTGTTATGCTCTTCAATACCGGTCGCCACAGCAAAGATATTGGGATCAAAGATGATATCCTGAGGCGGAAAATTTAACTCGTCGACCAAAATGCGATAAGCCCGCTGGCAAATCTCCACTTTACGGGCTTTGGTGTCAGCCTGACCGACCTCATCAAAGGCCATCACAATCACCGCAGCCCCATAACGACGGACTAACTCGGCCTGGTGACGGAAGTTATCCTCGCCTTCTTTTAAGCTGATGGAGTTAACAATCCCCTTACCCTGAACGCATTTAAGCCCGGCTTCGAGAATGTCCCATTTGGATGAATCAATCATCACTGGCACTTTGGCAATATCCGGTTCACCGGCGATCATATTCAAAAAACGCTGCATCGCTTCTTTTGAATCCAACATGCCTTCATCCATGTTGATATCAATAATTTGCGCACCACTTTGCACCTGTTGTAAAGCCACCGCCAACGCATCATCATAACGGTCTTCTTTGATCAAACGTTTGAACTTGGCAGAGCCAGTCACATTGGTACGCTCACCAACGTTAACAAACAGCGATTCTTTATCAATGGTCAGCGCCTCAAGCCCAGATAAGCGACAAGCGGTTTTAATTTCTTTGCGTTGTCGAGGGGCAATCCCCTGGACAATATCAGCCATCGCTTTAATGTGTTCTGGAGTTGTTCCACAACAACCGCCAACAATATTGAGCAATCCTGACTCTGCCCATTCGCGAATATGCACTTCCATTTCTTGTGGAGACAAGTCATATTCACCAAAGGCATTGGGTAAACCGGCATTAGGATGAGCAGAAACCGCACAATCACTGATACGGCTAAGCTCTTCGACGTATTGACGAAGCTCTTTAGGGCCTAACGCACAGTTAAGACCAACCGAAATCGGTTTGGCATGGGCCAGTGAATTATAAAACGCTTCGGTAGTTTGACCCGACAGTGTACGTCCTGAGGCATCAGTGATAGTGCCCGAGATCATAACTGGATAACGCTGTTTTAAATCGGCAAACACCTGCTCTACGGCAAACACAGCCGCCTTGGCATTAAGGGTATCAAAGATGGTTTCAATCAAAATGATATCTGCACCGCCTTCAATTAAGGCCAGTGTTGATTCAATATAAGCGTCTTTTAGTTCATCAAAGGTGACATTACGAAAGGCCGGATCATTAACATCCGGTGAAATTGAACAGGTGCGGTTAGTTGGCCCTAAAACACCAGCAACAAAACGCGGTTTATCGGGGTTTTGTGCAGTAAATTCATCAGCCGCTTCACGGGCTAATTTGGCAGCAACAAAATTGATTTCACGACTTAACGCCTCCATCCCATAATCGGCCATGGCAATAGTTGTGGCATTAAAGGTATTGGTTTCAATTAAATCAGCACCCGCATCGAGGTATTCGCAGTGGATGCTTTTAATCGCCTCAGGCTGGGTTATAGCCAGCAGGTCATTATTACCTTTGACATCACTGGGCCAATCGGCAAAGCGCTCACCCCGGTAGTCTTGCTCAGAGAATTTGTAACTCTGGATCATTGTGCCCATTGCACCATCCAGCACCAAAATATGTTTTGCTAGTTGTTGCTCAAATAAGCTTGTCGTTGCTAAGCCAGCTGAGGGCAAGCCAGTTAAAAGTCGTTCTTGCACAATGTTCTCCAAAAAAATAATAGTCCTCTTTAACAGTCATAAAAGTTGACAATAGAGAAACCTAAACGTTTATCATTGTAGGCGTTTAGACGGCTAAATGGAAGCGTAGATTTCAATAAATAAAATTTAGACAAGCAGACGTCCTACCAGTGGCATTGATCAGGTAGCAGTGCTGGAGTTTTCCCCGAGATATAATAAGCAGTCAAACCCAACCATTCTTTGACAGCATCATTAAAAACCATGAAATGACGAGCGAAATTCCAGCGAGGCATAAAAGGCTCACTTGGTAACGTCCAGTGATCAACCGGGTAGGGAATAACCGGCCAATTAATCTGACAAAACAACCCT
>JBLHHD010000243.1:0-5274 GCA_047614605.1 Alteromonadaceae bacterium | reverse complement strand
AGAAAACCAGTAAAACCGGGTAAAAAGGTGTCAAGCTTTATTTTTCAATTAGTTAAAAAATAACTCGCTGAGTAGTTACCAAATATTAAACATTTAATTGATATATGCAAAGAATGTTAGGATAGCTGCCGGGTTTTACTTACCCGTATTTATTTGCTGTATTTGACCAAGAGGAGTCGACTGAATGTTACGTTTTGGATTTTTAATTATTTTTATGGCGTTTATTTTGACTCCTGTGGTCAAAGCAGAGCATATTTACTTGCCTGTGGTGCAAAGTCAGCTCAATGCGTTGGTTCATTTGTATCAATCCACCGGGGGTAAACACTGGCTGCGTGATACCAACTGGTTAGATGGCGACGTTTGCCATTGGCATGGTGTCACCTGTACGGCAAAAATGAAAGCCCAAGGGGTTTACCAGCAACAAATTACTATGCTGGGATTGGTCGGATTAGGTTTGCATGGACAAATACCAGCGTCGATTGGCGATCTTAGTGACTTGCATCTGCTGGATTTAAGTGCCAATCGTTTTACCGGCCGTATTCCAACGAGTCTGGGGCGTCGGAGACAACTTGAAAGCCTTAATTTGTCTGCCAATCAGCTTAGCGGCGGCATTCCCGATACTCGGTAATTTGAGTGAACTCGAAACCCTGATGTTGCGGGGAAATCAATTAAGTGGCAGCTTTGCACCTCAGGTCGCTCGGCTGAGTAAATTGCGGGCGCTGGCACTAGATGAACAACAGCAACCACTCAGAGCCACTCAACAGCCTAATAACGTGATCATGATGGCAACCATGGGTAAGATCTCAACCGTTTTAAAATAACCATGATCAGTTACCTTGTTTAGGTGGTGAGATTTTCGCTTTGATTTTTATTTTGCAATATTGCTTTTTTCGTGTGTTTACTATACTCTGACGCGCTGGTTGCTACGGCTGCGAGGTGGCAGCAGCCCATCGGTTCATTATGTGTGTTTACGCATCAGGCATGGACCAAATCTGCATCTAGGGTGTGAGTTAAAGCGGTAAATAAAGGCGAGCAATAGCGTGATAAAAACAGTACTGGTGGTTTTTGGCACCAGACCAGAAGCCATCAAAATGGCTCCTTTGGTCAACCATCTGCAACGTAATCCTAAACTTAAGACCCAGGTTTGTGTTACCGGGCAGCACCGTCACATGCTCGATCAGGTGCTGGCGATTTTTGATATCGTGCCAGATTTTGATCTTAATGTGATGAAGTCTGGGCAAACCCTTACCGAATTGACCAATAATATCCTTAGTGGCATGGAAAAAGTGCTTATTCAAAGCCGTCCTGACATTGTGTTGGTGCATGGTGATACGACTACGACCTTCGCAGCCAGTTTGGCGGCATTTTATCAGCAAATAAAGGTAGGGCATGTCGAAGCCGGATTACGCACTCATAATATGAGTTCGCCGTGGCCTGAGGAAGGCAATCGCAGCCTGACCGGGCGTTTGGCCCAATTGCATTTTGCCCCTACCGAATCATCCAGACAAAACCTGTTGCAAGAAAATATCGCTGCCGCCACCATTGAAGTGACTGGTAATACGGTTATTGACGCCTTATTAACGGTGAAACAAAAAGTCACCCAAGACCCGGCACTAGCTGGCAAGCTGGCTGAGGAATTTAACTTTCTAGATGATAATAAACGCCTGATACTGGTTACCGGACATCGCCGTGAAAGTTTTGGTGAGGGTTTTGAACGTATCTGTCAGGCATTACGCCAGATAGCGATGGCTCACCCGGATGTTGAAATTGTCTATCCGGTGCATCTTAATCCCAATGTTAAAGAGCCGGTTACCCGATTGCTCAGCAATGTACCTAGCATCCATTTGATTGAACCTAAGGATTATTTGCCGTTTGTTTATTTGATGAACCGCGCGGATATTATTCTGACCGACTCTGGCGGTGTACAAGAAGAAGCACCTTCTTTGGGGAAACCGGTGTTAGTGATGCGAGAAACAACCGAGCGTCCAGAAGCCGTAACGGCTGGTACTGTCAAATTGGTTGGTACTGACATTGACAAAATTATTACTGGTATCCAAACCCTGTTAACTGACCGCGATGCTTATCAGGCGATGAGTGTGGCCCACAACCCTTATGGGGACGGCAGCGCCTGTGCCCGCATCGAAGCAAGATTACTAAGCGAGTAAATAAAGCGATGGATTTTCAAACCATTTCAGTGATTGGGCTGGGCTACATTGGCTTGCCTACAGCGGCGGCTTTTGCTGCCAGACAAAAACAGGTGATTGGCGTTGATATTAATGCTGACACGGTAGCGACGATTAACCGGGGCGAAATTCATATTGTTGAGCCTGAGCTGGATATTGTTGTCCGTGCTGCGGTGCAAACTGGTTTTCTTAAAGCGACTCAAACGCCAGTGGCAGCAGATGCTTTTTTGCTGGCCGTGCCGACACCTTTTAAAGACGATCATCAACCTGATTTAAGTTACATTCAAAGTGCCGCGCAACTGATTGCGCCAGTGCTTAAAAAAGGCGATCTGGTGATCCTCGAATCGACTTCACCCGTTGGTGCTACCGAAAAAATGGTGGCGTGGTTGAGTGAAGCCCGTCCAGATTTAACATTTCCTACCGTCGGCGATGAAACACCGGTTGATATTAACGTAGCTCATTGTCCAGAGCGGGTATTACCCGGCCAGGTGATGCGTGAACTGGTCGAAAATGACCGGATTATTGGTGGTTTGACCCAGGCATGTGCCGAACGGGCAGTCAGCTTATACAGAACGTTTGTCACCGGCCAGTGTATTGTCACCGATGCCAGAACTGCCGAGATGGCCAAACTGACTGAAAATGCGTTTCGTGATGTCAATATTGCTTTTGCCAATGAATTGTCTTTGGTTTGTGATCATCAAAATGTTGATGTTTGGGAATTGATCAAACTGGCTAACCTGCATCCGCGAGTGAATATTTTACAACCAGGACCCGGTGTGGGTGGTCATTGTATCGCGGTTGATCCGTGGTTTATTATCAGCGCCAGTCCTGAACAAGCCAAATTGATGAAAACCGCCCGTCTGGTGAATGATGGTAAACCCCAGTGGGTGATTGAGCAGGTTAAAAGCCGCTTGGCTGATTGTATTAATCACACTGACAAGACATTTGACCAATTGACGGTTGCTTGTCTGGGGTTGGCTTTTAAACCTAATATTGATGATTTGCGCGAAAGCCCGGCATTAAAAATTACTCAGCAATTAAGTCGCGAATTATCCTGTCAGGTACTTGCGGTTGAGCCTAATATCCCCGTCGGTCACGAGGTAAAAAATCTTACTGCGCCTTTAACCGATCTCACTAGCGCATTGGCCGCTGCTGATGTGGTGGTATTACTGGTCGATCATAATGCGTTTAAACAGCTTGATCCCCAGTTACTTAAAGGCAAGCAGCTGGTCGATACCCGTGGTGTGTTTAAATAACCCAACTTAAAAAAGTAACGAGCGATTTAAATGAAAATCTGGATAGATTTAGCTAATACCCCTCATGTGGTTTTTTTCTCTCCTATTATTAAGCGTCTTGAAGCGCAGGGACACACGGTTGTGGTGTCGTTGCGTGATTTTGCCCAAACACTGGCAGTGGCTAAGCGGTTTGGCATCAAAGGACCGGTGATTGGTGGTCATGGTGGCGGTACTAAGGTTGGCAAGGCATTTAATCTGCTCCAACGGACCACTCAGCTAATGACGTTTGCCCGTGGTCAGGGGATTGATATCGCCCTTAGTCATAACTCTTATCCTCAGAACCTTGCCGGGCGTTTAATGGGCTGTAAAGTGGTAACCATCAGTGATTATGAAGGGCAACCAGCCAATCATCTGGCTTTTCGTTTAGCTCACCAGATCATCGTGCCCAAGCACTTTCCACAGGATGCGCTAGAAAAGTTTGGTGCCAAACCCGCCAAAACCCAAACCTTCGATGGTTATAAGGAGCAAGTGTCGTTAAGTGAATTTACCCCGGACGATAATTTTGCGACTGAACTAGCCGATGCCTGTGGTTTACCGGATAGCTCAGCACTGGCTGATAAAGTCGTTGTAACGGTGCGGACGCCACCGGTGCTGGCGGCTTATCATCAGTTTGATAATGATGTGTTTCCCGCCATTTTAGCCAAATTAAATCAGGCCAAAGAAGTGTTGGTTGTTGCTTTGCCGCGCACCGACGATCAAAAGCGTCAGCTGCAAAGTGATTATCCGCATTTGACCATCCCCAACAAAGCGGTAGATGGCCGGGCGTTATGTGCTTTTTCGGATATGGTGATAAGTGCAGGCGGTTCGATGAACCGCGAAGCGGCCCTGTTGGGCACACCGGCTTATTCTGTATTTGTTGGCGCTCAACCTTCGTCAGACAAACTATTACTCAAAAGCGGTGAACTGAAACAGTTGACCACGCTTGAACAGGTAGAGGCTCTGGCGCTTGAGAAAAAACCGTCAGGCAGTGGGCAAGTCGAGAATAAGGTGCTGGACAGCATTGTTGCTGCCATTTTAAACGCTTGAGTGGGCTGATACGGTAATGATCTTGATGATCGACAACTTTGACTCCTTCACTTATAACCTGGTGCAATATATTCGTGCATTGGGTGAAACGGTGGTGGTTAAGCGCAATAACGAAATCAGTCTGGCTGACATTGAGCAGTTGGCACCCCAATCAATTATCATTTCACCGGGCCCTTGCACACCCAATGAATCGGGTATTTCGCTGGCAGTGGTGGAACATTATGCCGGTAAACTACCCATTTTGGGCGTGTGCCTGGGCCATCAAGTCATTGCTCAGGTATTTGGCGCAACTGTAGAGCGTGCCCGTAAAGTCATGCACGGTAAAACCTCCGCTATTGCTCACACCAACCAGGGCGTTTTTAAAGGCTTGAATAATCCGCTGACCGTAGCTCGATATCACTCTTTGGTGGTCGCCAACAAAACCTTGCCAGCGTGTTTTGAAATGACTGCCTGGACGACCAACGAGGTGGATGAAGTGGACGAGATCATGGCAATTTCCCACAAAAGCGATGACTTGCAGGGGGTGCAGTTTCACCCCGAGGCGATTTTGACCGAGCAAGGAATGGCATTATTAGCTAATTTCGCCGCTAAAACCGCCTAAATCCCAACACATCTCATCACCTTGCAACTTTTTTGCGAATTTATTTTTTAACTAATCATGCAACCGCCTTTACATCACGTTTTGCACACTGACTTGCGTCTTCAGGGCAAGCCCTACGGGTTAACTGTAATTTTAATGTGAATATTTCTTGGCTAGTAATTCACTTTAT
>JBLHHD010000242.1:0-5298 GCA_047614605.1 Alteromonadaceae bacterium | reverse complement strand
ACCCTACGCTTTAGACGAAAACACCTAACCGTCAGTGGTAACAAGCTAAAAGCCTTTAGTGAAGCCGAAGCGTTGGATTTATTTAAAGCCCTATTGATCGAAGGTGAAGAGTACCAAACAAGCGATGAATCAAACTACCTTGCGATAGCCCAGTAATTAGGCTTTTTACCCATTTTTCTTAGATTAGCCATTACTAATATGCTGTTCGGTCAGCCCTTAAGTGCCACCCAGTTATTGAGTAAATTAAAATTATCAGCCCAATTACAGCTGATCAACAAAGCCGCCAATCCTGACGTCAATTACGACGAAAAGTCGATAAGTGCGGTATTTGATTTATCATCTTTTTTGTGGCTAACTAAGGTCGTCAAGGTATAATAAACCCAGTGCAATCAACTAAAGGACAACAGCCAAATAAGCAAAACCTAGTCGTAATTCAACGGTAAAAAACGAGACGCCAGCCTGAGGCTCCTACACCCCAAGCCGACTCTCCCATCAATCATCCAATACTCTATTGGCAATAGAGAAAGGACAAAAAACATGAGTGATCAGAACGTAACACCACTGGTGATAAACGTCACCAGCAATTTGATGCTGCACCAATCAACGGCTCAAAACCAGCCCAAAGAAACAACGTAAGATAACTTAACGCTGTTATAACCAAACCTCTGCCAGTACGCCGGTTTTTTTTCAAATGATACCAGCTTGACTTTATTGGACATTATTAGACAATGCCCGGCCTTGCATTGTTATTGAGTCGATATTGCCATGAGTAAAACCTATCACCATGCGGTACACATTTATTATGAAGATACCGATCACTCTGGTGTGGTTTATCACCCCAATTTTCTCAAATACTTCGAACGAGCCAGAGAACATGTCATTGACAGTAAAAAGCTGGCCCAGCTGTGGAACGAACAAGGGGTTGGTTTTGCGGTTTATAAAGCTAATCTGACTTTTCAAGATGGGGTGGAGTTTGCCGATATCTGTGATATTCGCACCACCTGTCAATTTGATGGAGCCTACAAAACCCTCTGGCGTCAGGAGTTATGGCGACCCGAAGGTAAAAGAGCCGCCGTGATCGCCGATATCGAAATGGTCTGCCTGGATAAAGACAAACGCTTGCAACCCATCCCCGAAGAAATTGTTATCGCCTTATCTGCATAACGTGAGTACTGTTCGCGGCGCAGAGGCTTCGTCGTCTATACTCTTTTAGGCCATTAGTTTTGTCTGGCTCTGTGTGTGATTTTCTTGCTTCTGCTCAAAAACCCACCGAAAAATAACAATGATCCCTGGATTCACAAGCCATCGGCTGACGAATAAAACATCGCTTTCCCCAACAAAAACGGTTCGCCAACCCATCTGACTGAAATTTTTAGCGTACACTTGTAGCATGAAAAGCCTTGTGGATAAACATGACTAAAATGTTCGATAAACAATAATCCCTGTCTTTTTTGGTTTGAAATAACAACCTGATATATAACGATAATTGATCAGCGTTTGAAATTGTAAAAGAAAAACCTCACGTTTAAAACCCATCACTGTACAGATGTTTTTTCTCACCTGGTCAGACCATGAAAGCGTCGATCGGTGATTGTGATCACTGGTTTACCAGTATATAGTGTCCCACCTTGAAACTGCCTGCAGTGCATAAACCAGCCGTTTAGCTGTTGCTTTATGCACTGACTAAACAGTAGGCAGTTAACCTGAATTTTGAATGTGAGAAAACCGTTGTATGCTTAACATTGCTACCTGCGTCATCACCACTTGCCAATGGCGGGCGTTTTCTCATTCACATCAGTTTACTACCCTTTGATGACTAACCAGCTCCGTGCTGTCTTATCCTTTGTCTGCCCGATTGCGGCGGATGATGTTACTTATATTTCAAATCATTTTCGTTCATTACCCAGCCTTTTAGTTACCGCGATGCGTTGGTATCGTGGCACTTGTGGCTTGGCCAATAATGAGACATTACTGCAACCAGAGTAAAAAACACATGGCCAAATCAAAAAACTCCCCAGTAACTGCATCAGCTGTTAAACAGCCTGAGCTAAATGAGCAACAGCTTGATCAGGATGAGCTACAGTTTAATTCTCGTCTACAAGAATGCCCAATAGCGATCATTGGTATGGCTTCGGTGTTTGCCGATGCTAAAAACCTGGAGCAGTACTGGGATAACATCTTTGAGTCGGTGGATGCGATCATGGATGTGCCGCCGTCACGTTGGGCAATTGATGACTATTATGACGAAGACAAGCGGGCAACGGATAAAACCTATTGTAAACGCGGCGGTTTTTTACCTGAACTGGATTTTGATCCGATGGAATTTGGCTTACCACCAAACATCCTTGAATTAACCGATATCGCCCAGCTGCTATCTTTGGTAGTCGCCCGCGAAGTGCTTAACGATGCCGGTATTGGTGAAGGCTCAAATTATGATCGTGACAAAGTGGGGATCACCCTGGGTGTGGGCGGCGGTCAAAAACAAATTTCGCCACTCACTTCTCGCTTGCAAGGGCCAGTGCTCGACAAAGTATTAAAAGCCTCGGGTATCGACGACGAAGACCGGGCAATGATCATCGACAAATTCAAAAAAGCTTACATCGGCTGGGAAGAAAATTCATTCCCCGGCATGTTGGGCAACGTTATTGCCGGACGAATTGCCAACCGTTTTGACTTTGGTGGCACCAACTGTGTGGTTGACGCCGCCTGTGCCGGATCACTGGCGGCAATCAAATTGGCTGTGTCAGACCTTTTAGAGTACCGCTCTGAGGTGATGATCTCCGGTGGTGTGTGCTGCGATAACTCGCCGTTTATGTACATGTCATTTGCCAAAACCCCAGCGTTTACCACCAACGAAGATATTCGCCCGTTTGATAACGATTCAAAAGGTATGATGATTGGTGAAGGTATCGGCATGTTGGCGTTTAAACGCCTTGAAGATGCCGAGCGCGATGGCGATAAAATTTATTCGGTTCTTAAAGGGATTGGTACTTCGTCTGACGGACGTTTCAAATCAATTTATGCACCACGCCCTGACGGTCAGGTCAAAGCCCTTAAACGCGCTTATGAAGATGCCGGTTTCGATCCACAAAGCTGTGGTTTAATCGAAGCCCATGGTACTGGCACCAAAGCCGGTGACGCCGCCGAATTTGCCGGACTGGTTAAACATTTCAGCGCTAACAGCGACAAAAAACAACATATAGCTTTAGGCTCAGTTAAATCACAAATCGGCCATACCAAATCAGCCGCAGGCGCTGCGGGCATGATCAAAGCGGTATTGGCACTGCATCACAAAGTATTACCGCCCACTATCCATATCGATAAACCCAATGAATCACTGAATATTCAGGACAGCCCGCTGTATCTTAACAGTGAAAGACGTCCATGGATGCCCGCTCAAGACGGTGCTCCACGACGTGCCGGGGTTAGCTCATTTGGTTTTGGTGGCACCAATTATCACATGGTGCTTGAAGAATACGAAAGTGCTCAAGATGGCAAATACCGCTTAAACCTGGTGCAACAAACTGTATTGTTAACGGCGGTCAATGAACAAGCGCTGGTGGCTGAGCTAAATAACTGGCGTACTAAACTAGCCGTTGATGGTGACGCTCAGGTATTCGTCTTTAACGCTTTAGTTACCCAATACAGCCTCAAAACCCCGGCCACCAATCTGGCCCGTTGTGGTTTTATCGCTAAAGATGCCAATGAAGCCATTAAAATGATTGATTCGGCACTGAGCAAATTCACTTCACTGGCGGGTCAAGCCAGCTGGACGGTACCCAGTGGTGTTTACTATCGCCAATCGGGTATTGATACGGCGGGTAAAGTCGTTGCGTTGTTTTCGGGTCAAGGCTCGCAATACGTTAATATGGGCCGTGATCTGGCCTGTAACTTCCCCACGGTTTTGGCCGCTGCGGTGAAAATGGATAACACCTTTAGCGCAGCCGGATTAGATCACTTGTCTGCGGTTACCTATCCTATTCCAGTGTTTAGTAAAGACGCGGCACAAGTTCAGGAAGAGCAATTACGCTTAACCCAACACGCCCAACCAGCCATTGGTACCTTTAGTGTTGGTTTGTATCAAACCTTTGAGCAAGCCGGTTTTAAAGCCGACTTTACTGCGGGTCACAGCTTTGGTGAGTTAACGGCCCTGTGGGCTGCTGGCGTATTAAGCCTTGAAGATTATATGATGCTGGCTCGTAGCCGGGGTCAGGCCATGGCCGCACCACAAGAGGGCACCGATGCCGGTAGCATGATTGCCGTAGTGGGTGATCCGGCTAAAGTGGCTGAGGATATTAAAGCGATTAACGACATTTCAATTGCTAACTACAACTCCAACAATCAGGTTGTGGTTGCTGGAGTTACTGCCCAAATACGAGTCGCCGAGCAAGCACTTAAAGCCAAAGGCTACAAAGTGGTTGCGTTGCCAGTCTCTGCTGCGTTTCATACCCCGTTGGTGGGTCATGCACAAAAACCGTTTGCTAAAGCGATTGATGCAGCCAAATTTAATCCCCCTAAGGTGCCGGTGTTTTCTAACGGCACAGGTGAGGCGCATTCAAATAAAGCCAGCGAGATTAAAAAACGGCTTAAAAACCATATTCTTGAATCAGTGCATTTTAACCAGGAAGTTGACAACCTTTACGCCGCTGGTGGCCGGGTGTTTATCGAGTTTGGTCCTAAAAATGTATTGGTCAAACTGGTCGAAAACACCTTAAAAGACAAAAATGATGTGACTGTGATCGCCGTTAACGCCAGCCCTAAAAAATCAGCTGACAGCCAAATGCGTCAAGCGGCGCTACAAATGGCGGTGTTAGGTTTAGATTTAAACGAAGTTGACCCGTACAGCGCAGTTAAACGTCCGTTAGTTGGCCGTAAAATGTCACCTTTGGCAATGAAGCTTTCTGGAGCCTCTTATGTGAGTGAAAAAACCCGTAAACAGTTTGATGATGCGTTAACCGATGGCTGGGTGGTTAAACAAGCCTTGGCAGCGCCAGTAGCCCCAGAAATTAAAGTGGTTGAGAAAATCGTCGAAGTAGTGAAAATTGTCGAAGTTGAAAAAATCGTTTACGTCGAAGTGCCAGCAGCGCAAGTGCAGGTTAATAGCCTTGAGCAGGTTAATAGCCTTGAGCAGGTTAATAGCCTTGAGCAGGTTAACAGCCTTGAGCAGGTTAACAGCCACGATTTGGTGTCTAGCATTGAGCGCAGTGTCAGCCAGTTTGTTGAGCATCAATCGCAAGTGCTAGATGTTCATGAGCAATACATGAAAGGTCCGCAAGACTACGCGAAAACCTTCCAGTC
>JBLHHD010000241.1:0-5311 GCA_047614605.1 Alteromonadaceae bacterium | reverse complement strand
TCCAAAAGTTTAATGTTATCTGGTAGTTAATACAAAAACAGCCCCCCGCAAACAAACGTTTGCAGGGGCTGTGGTTACAAAGGGGCTAAACTATTCCTCCTCGCCTTTATTGTCTTTTGCAGCTCCCCGAGTCTGAACTTGTGCAACTCCCTCCTCAAGAGCCGACTGTACACCATCGAGGTTAGTTGCTAGTCCGGCGACCTCTTCGGTGCTCAGGTGTTTTTCACCTTCACGCTCATCTTCTTTTGCCAAACCTAATTTGGCAGTGTTGCGCAGTAATGTTGACAGTAGTTGCAGTGATTCGATTGCTGCGTTTAAGGTGTCAACGGCTGTGTTTTTGATTAAAGGGTTTTTAACCACGGATGGTTAAATGCAATTGTGAAGGGATGCATGACAATTGTAGGTTGCTCATGATTGTGCGCTCCAGATGTTGGTATTTAAGACTGAATTAGTCAGATGATTGATAGTTAAACCAAACTGGGTGGCTTGTTGAGCGGTTGATTGGTGGGGCATCAAATTGCTGATGACGCCATACACCAGATGTGTACACTGTCGGATAGTCATGTTTTTGTCCTTGCTCTGTCATGTAGAGTATTGGATGAATGGGTGATTAGCTGGCTTGAGGTTGTGAGATGCTTCAAGCTGGCGAATCGTTTTTACTGCTTTTTACTGCTTTATACTTGATAAAGTCATTTCTGTTATTTTCTCTTATATAGCTCTCCTGATAAATTTTATCGTACTGGATATTATAGCTTTAAAATAGGAAAAGACCATAAAAGAATCGTTTTATGATTGTTTAATATGTTCTGGGGTTTATTTTGAGGGTGTTATTAGTCAATTGTGGTGGCGAATTGTAGCGATACAGTTTAAAACTTATATCTACGCATCCGCGAAAATAACGGTTGGGGTGAAGCCCCGGCGAACCCGGAGCTTCGGTCTTGTTTATTTAACCTTCTTACGAGCTAATGCAATTGTTGTACGTGGTGGTACGTTAAGAGTGATGTTGCCATTGGCATCACTTTTGACTTTGTCACCTTGCTTTTTATTCCCTACGCTCAAGTCACCGCCAGCGGACAATACCAAGTTAAAGGTTTTTCGCGCTTGTGCCACGTTAACCGTCAATTGTTGGGTTTCATGGCTGAGGTTGTTCATTACCGCTACCATGTTTTGTCCGGTTTTGTCACTGCGGGTGAAAACCAAATGGGCGTCACCAGTGGCAGATTGTAATACCAACTCTCCTGTGCCAAGTACCGGGTAGTTTTTACGTAATTGAAACATTGATTGATAGTGAGTCAATAATGAATCTGGCTGGCCTAGCTGAGCTGCTACATTATGCGAACTAACATTCGCAGACAATGTTCGATATGGCGTTGCCGTAGTAAAACCTGCGGTTTGCGAATCATCATTCCAGCTCATTGGTTGGCGAATAGCCCCATCACCAAAGATCCCCGCAGCCCCGGCAACACCCACTTCTTCACCGTAATAAGTAAACGGCGTGCTGGTGGTCAGTAAATACATCGATGCCACTTGCTTGTATGAATCTTCATCACCCGCCAGACGGTTAAACAAGCGATTACCAGCAAAGGTATCGTGGTTAGAGATAAATACAGCCAGCTGATCGCGAATAGGGCTTCGCAAATGGTTTACCAACTCATCACTTAAAATGCCAGTGGTTGCCGCAGCGGTATAAGCCCGACCCACTTCAAAAGCAAAAGCACGACCACAAGACGCCTTGCTGGCAAAGTTTGCCTGATTAATTGGTGATTCACACACCAGGTAACGGTCGGTATAGCTCATCACTAAGTCCTGAACAGTTTTCATGATCGGATGGTTACCCGGTTGGTCAAGCCAGGCATTTTTGCCATTTTCAACCAATCCCATTACCGCATCATATCTGAATCCATCTACCCCTTTGTTTAACCAAAAACGCATGTTATTAAGGTGATAATCAATCACTTGAGGGTTTTTCATATTAAAGTCAGGCATTTGACCGCCAAACAGACCGTAATAATAACCGCCATCAGAAGGTTGCCATAAAGACCCTATTGGCCCTTCGCCCCACTGTGGATCATTGTCAGAGAAAACAAACCAGTCGTGTAAGGGATGATCAACCGAAGACGACGCATCCAAAAATAGCGGATTGGTCCCGGCGGCGTGGTTTAACAGGTAATCTAACACTATACCAATACCTCTGGCATGAGCTTGCTCAATCAATTGTTCAAAGTCAGCCATGGTGCCATAATCAGGCTCAATGGACCTGAAGTCTTCAACCGCATAACCATGATCATGATCGCCACTTTGCGTCATCGGCATCAACCACAAACCCGTAACACCCAACGACTGTAAATGATCCAATCGGCTGATCAGCCCCTGAATATCACCAATACCATCGCCGTCAGAATCCTGATAGGAGCGGACAAAAATTTCCATAAAGCTGGCTGACTTATTCCAGTCTTTACCCAGCTTGTTGAGCGTATCCACTTTTTCTACCGCAGAAAAATCGACGTTAACCGAACGTTTACCCACCATTGCCAAACTCGCCGCAGTATCGGCCTGGTTGTGATAAAGCGTCGTATCGTCCTGCACTACCCAAATATCATTGCCAAATTCGCCAGGCACAAAATGCAATTCAGTCGCCGGACTCTGGTTAGCCCCGGCCAATACGATAAAGTTAAAATCAACATCGTTGGCGACAATGTGCACTTCTTTGACTGCCCAACCATCAACCACTTTATCAAATCCATGAGGTTGCTTAATGGTGGTTTCCCAACTGGCCTGAATAGCTTCGCCTGTCAGGTGAACACCCCAGGCATCATAACTAAGCGCTGCACGTTTGTAGTGAATGGTGACTTTTCCAATGGTAGGTAAATCTGCTTCGATATCGTTTTGTAACGGAATGGCTTGAAATTGTGACTGACCATTTTGACTGAAGCTAAAGAAAAACTGGTGCTCACCTGCCTCAGTAATATCCAAAGTCATATTGGGTGTATTACCACTATTACACTCAACCAGCGTGGTGGAGTTACCCGGACGAACAACAGAACCTTCAAGGGTTTTGGCCCCGCAGTTGGTGCCTGAGGACCAGTTTTCGTCGGCCACTTTAAATTGAAACTGACCCACATCCAAATCCACTATCGCCGTAGATAACCCATTGGCATATTCCAGCGGGGTGGCTATTCCCCAGTTATTGAAACCACCACGAAGGTACATATTGAGCGGTGGCGTATCACCGCTATCAATGTTCACAGAGTATTCAGGTGGAATTTCGCCTCCAGTAGTTGCAGCCAAAGCAGGTGTCATACCACCCCAACCCAAAGCGAGTAATAAGCCTAGTTGAGATTTAAAGTATTGTTTTTCAAATTGATTTCTTCTTGTTAAAAATAGTGAGCTATAAAATGAGCTAAAAGTAGGTGAAACGTAACTAGTCGAACATGGATTGGTAAAAAAGGAATTGTCGTAACAGGTAGTTTTAAAAACTAACTAGTTGGTTGTTTTTTGGATCGAGCGTATTAGACTATTAAAGCATTTAAAATACCACTTTAATTTTTTATGAATACGAATGCACTAAAGCAAATCTTTTAAAGCGGTTTTGGTTACTTTACCCATGGCGTTACGGGGTAAGCTATCAATTATTTTAAGCGCCTTGGGGATTTTATAAGCCGACATTTTGCCATTACACCAGCTTTTTAGCTCGTTATAGTCGAGGCTCTGATTGGCTTTTAAACCAACAAAAGCCATCACCGCTTCACCCCACAGTGGATCCGGTATGCCAATAATCGCAACTTCTGCAATGGCTTCGTGGGTCAGCAATGTGCCTTCAATTTCTAGTGCTGAAAGTTTATAACCACCCGATTTGATGATATCAATACTCGCCCTGCCCATAATTTTGTAATACCCCTCTTCAATGACAGCCACATCGCCGGTGCAAAACCAGCCATCGTTGAAGCTCTCACGGGTCGCCTTGGCGTTATTCCAGTATTCTAGAAATACATTATCCCCTTTAATACGAATTTCGCCGGGGGTATTTGGCTCGTCGATTTGCTTATCATCTTCATCAAACAATGCGGCTACAACGCCCTCAAGTGGCTGACCAACATAACCTGCCCGCCTTTGTCCGTCGTAAGGATTAGCAATACCCATGCCAATTTCGGTCATACCATAACGCTCCAGCAATACTTGCCCGGTTAATGTTCGCCATTGTTCAAACAGCTTTACCGGACACGCCGCTGAGCCGCTGATATTTAGACGCATTTCGTTAAACCCACTGCAGACTCGTTTAATCTGGGCTGGCTCAAGGGTTTCGAAGTGCTGAATGAGTTTGACGTAAATGGTCGGCACCGCCATAAACACACTATAATGCCCGGCAGCCACTTTTTGACAAATTACTCCAATATCAAAACGACCAAACAGGTCAACCGTTGCCCCTGCGGATAAGCCGCAACTTAATATATTGATAATGCCGTGAATGTGATGCATAGGTAAAAATAGCGGGATAACATCGCTGTCTGTCCAGTCCCACGCGGTAACCAAAGTACTGATTTGTGCATGGATGGTTTTGTGCGTACTAACCACCCCTTTAGGTTTACTGGTGGTCCCGCTGGTAAACAGCATCATGGCTCTGCGATCGGATGCAATGTCTGGCAACCGAACAGTCACATCAGCAATGATATCTTGGTCAGCTAGCAGGGTGATCGCCATTGCTTCGCATAAGGGGCGTAATTGCTCGTGATATTGTGCATTGGCAATAAGCCGCGTGACACCTGCACTGCTAAGGTAATGTTCAAGTTCGTTATTCGTTGAGGCTACGTTTAGCGGTATGGCAATACCACCTGCCCGCCAAATGCTGTGTAAAGTGGTAACGTAGTTAAAACTCGCTGGCATAAAAAACGCAATTCGCTCTTCATTTAAATCATCGCTGCCATTTAACAAACCACTGGCACAATAGTTAATGTGTTGATTAAGCTGAGCATAGCTATAACGTTGATCGCCTTCGGTTAAGGCCACCTTTTGATTATCATCATTTAAATGAGCAAAAAGGTTGTCTGACATGTTTCCTCCCATCATTTGTTTACTACTGTCATACGCTGTTTTACCATTGCCAAAAACTCGGCCCGGCGTTGTCTTAACAAATAATCCTGAGGCGCATTTTGCTTTAAATCATCCCAGGCTTGTTGTTGCTTGATGGCGCTTTGCTGGCGTGCAGTGGCAATCATTTCGTCGCTAATCTCCACCGAGCCAGTGGTAATGCGATCGTAACCATGACGACTCATATGATCGCCCGCCAGAGTTTCAATGATTTGGATCTCTTGCT
>JBLHHD010000240.1:0-5311 GCA_047614605.1 Alteromonadaceae bacterium | reverse complement strand
ATTTCGATAAGTGTAGCTATATCCATTTATCGCAGGTGCTCCACCCAAGTGTGCATAAAGTACTTTTGAACCTTTAGGGAAAAAACCTTTTTTAACTAAATCGATCATTCCTTGCATGGATTTACCTTCATACACCGGATCGGTAATCATAGCTTCGGTTTGTGCAGCTAATCTGATTGCTTCATTCGTTTCGTTACTGGGAATACCATAAGCAGAACGACCTCACCCTGCTGGCAAAAAATCACCTCTGCATGAGTGCTGCCATGCGTTTTGACATATTCAACCAAGTTCGTTTTGTCATTATTTTGATACAAGTCTGACTTGTTGCCGATAACAATATCTGCCATAGCAATCTGCTGATTAAAAGTTTCATTTGTTGTATAACGTGCATCAACCAATGTTCGTGCATCAACCAAGGTTAACGTTTTTTGCAATAACAATACCTCTTGATAATGTTTGTTTGAAAGCACTTTTAACACTTCTTTTGGGTGACCAAGCCCTGTGGGTTCAATAAATAAACGGTCAGGTCTCGCTTTGATTAACAGCTGATGTAAGGCCACCTGCATCGGTAAACCAGAGGCGCAGCACATACAACCTCCGGGCACTTCACGAATGAATACACCTTGTTTCTCTGAATGTTTGCCACTGATCAAACTGCCATCTATGCCAATTTCTCCAAATTCATTGACCAACACGGCCCAGCGCTCATTTTCAGGTTTGTTTTTGAGCAGATGCAAAATAGCCGTTGTTTTGCCAACGCCTAAAAACCCAGTAATAATATTGGTCGGTACAGATCTTATATCAAAAGTTTCAGATTTCATTGGTTGCTCTATAACCCTTTGTCGGTAGCACATTTATCGCCGTGACAATCCCGGTGCGCTTGACACAAACGAAAGTTCCATAAATGGCTGCTGGCTATCACCGTTGCACCAATAAGCGTCAAAGCCTTCTCCCAGAATTCTCCTATTAACGCTTCGCCCAGCACAACCGCAAGTACCAAAATAGTCAATCCCAGCAAGCCAATGAGCAATAACCTATAACGTTTGTGATGCTTACATCCCAAAAATAAGGCATACACACTGATGGGTAACACAGCGATGACCATCCAATAATGAAACGCTTCAGTATCCAGTTGCAAAGCCGCAAAACTGGGGAGCAAAAGCAACAACAATGGCGTGACCAAACAATGAATGGCACAAGTAAGTGATAAACTGATGGCCAGTTTATCGCTAAGATTTTTTACTATTATCATTTTTTCAATTTCCTGAGCGCAATTAAATTTTGTCATAACAGGCGTTACAAACACATTTCATTTCAAGGTATGGAGCAACAAGGTGAAAACCTGCATGTTCAACGTTATTGTTAAGTTCGTCAAGTGTCAGTTTTTTAATGCTGATCTCTTCGACTTTGTCGCATTTTGGGCAAATCAAAAACTGCAAAACTTGCCGACCGTCATCACTGATAATCTGCGAGCAAGCAATAAACTTATTTGCCGAGTTCAGCTTTCGAACCAAATTTTCACTCTGAAGAAAAGCCAATATCCGGTATGCCGTCATAGCGTGAACGACTGAGCCAAATTCATTTTGACAAAAATCGATAAGTTCGTAAGCCGATAGCGCTTTGCCAGCCTTGATAAGTCCTTTGAGCAGCAACTTTCGTTTATCGGTCAAGCGTGCCCCATGCGCTTTACAGTACACTTCGGCATGGTTAATGATCACATTGAGGTTATCCACGGTTTCACCTTTAAGTTATTATTTTTAGAACCAAGATACTGACGACAAGCTTATTCCCTGGATGATTATTCAAACAACGGCTTAATATCGCTGTTTATTGCCATGGAATAGCCACTCAATTGAAATGTTATAACATCACACCTAGATGGTAAAGCATTTAGTGATGTTTTAATTTCTATTAGTGAACGGCAGGTAGCACTACCAAAGAGTTGCATGGTGCCTTCTGCCAGTTGCGTTTGATAGATAAAAAGGCTTCAAAGTATTGAGTGGTCGCCAACCCTCTGGCGATGGAGGGTTTGATATTACCGTAATAAATGTTGATGACAACCATCTAATTTGTATCCAATGTAAACGCTATACACATAATCTTAATATCGCTACTGTCGCTTTAGAACTGTCCAAAGTAGCACTTACTCAACAGCTTGAATGCTCTGTAGTTAAAGAGCATTATTTCGCTAAGAGAAACCGGACTGGGCATACCTGCATAACTAAAGAGCATCGAATCGTGTTCCAAGTTAAAGACGCTCAGCTATCGAGACTGTGCAAATTTAGCTGACAGTATTTTGCTAGATTCCGAAAAAAAGAACTCTTCTTCAAGGCTTTCAACGAAACAAACAATTACCCGATAGCTTTGATGAACTTTTGGAAGATATTATCAGTAGACGCATTAACCACAATAAAACAAGAGACAGTGATGGAGATCCTACTATCAAACGCACGCCTCAAACGCTAATCTATAAACTGGCACAGGCTATTTCATTTGAATTTAGAGTGATTATTCAAAAGGCCGCTGTCACCCAAGAGGAAGGCGAGAATGTTGTCGTTGCAGCCTTGCAACGCATCAAAAATGATAAAGTTTTCGGTTCTAAAGACCTAACTGATGAAAAAGCGTTTGCCATTGCGACTCACTATGAAGTTTTACGTAAAAGTGCTGACGATATGCTCTATATCGATCATGATATCGTGGCTGATTATCTCGCAGCCCCTATATTAGCCCAAAACTGGCAAGACTTGGGCACGCAGTTTAACGCAATCATTGGTCAAGATGTATGGATATTTGCGGCAAAACACATTGCAGAAAATCAAACCAACCAATTCCTTAAACATGTCAGTATTCAAAACATTTTATTGGCGTCACGTTGCGCGGTTGCGATAGGTGAAAACAGCTACCCAATTGTTGAAGCGCAATTATTCAAAAATAGTGCAAGTGACTCCTATCTAACAGCGACTACAGCACTAACCGGGATGGCCGTATTAAAATCCTAGAATTGTATCCAGAAACTAACAGCTAGTATGCCAGCAAACAATGACAGGCTGCATTATTATGCTATGGAGGGCTAAACCTACTAAAAGCCAATTTACAACAATCCATTTTTGCTGTTTGTAACCTTTTAGATGTGTTGATTGAACACGGTGAGGAAAATTTTGCGGCCAGTGTTGTCAAGGAGTTATTTGATAAATTTCTACCAGAATACTTCAAAGTGCAATCTACTGACGCAAATAGATAGCGTTATATCCAGATATAAATATAGGGGTGGATTGGTATCGACCACTTTGAGATCAGCGATAGACCGCTGTTAAACGGTAACTAAACGGCGTATTGAAACGCCGTTATTGATTTTTTAACCAAAACAACCTGTCTCAATGTTTTAGTTGTGTTAACTACGTAGTCGTTGGATTAAAAATCGCCATAAAAACTTAAACTACTTCTCATAATATTTATACGGCTTAGCTTGAACAGGCCATACAACAAATAGATAGATTTCATGCTGACTAACTCCCCAAAATCTTCAAAGGCAAGCCCAAAGCTTCGTTACCACCACTGCCAATAACGTAAATAATCCAGCACAGGCCGCCAATGGTCAGACAATACCACAGTGTTGCAACAACTTGGCCGTAACGGTCAAGCGGCAATAACTGGCTTTGGTGACGAGTTTTCCACTCAAATAATATCTCTATGCTGCCAATGGCCAACAAAAAGCCAAGTAATGCCAACCCAAACGAATAACTTAAGTAAACGCCCAATGCAGCCCCGGCGATACAGGCGATTAGGCCAACGCGAGAGTTAACTGAAAAGGTAATACTCTTGAGCACATGACCACCATCAAGAGGCAATACCGGTAGTAAGTTAAACAGATTTAACAAAGCATTAAACGCCGCAATGCCTGCCAAAATTTCGATGTCGGTGATCCAATAACCCACCAGCGCTACTACAGATAACATTAAGCCAAAAAACGGGCCCATTAGAGAAATCACCACATCTTGCCAGCGGGTGTTAATTTTTTCATCCGACAGCGCCAGCCCACCAACAAAGGGAATAAGGTAAATGCCTTTGGTTTTCATACCGAAGTATTTCATGGCCTTAATGTGACCGTATTCGTGAAAAACCAGGCATAAAATTAGCGCGATGGCAAACTGAAAAGAGAACAACCAAGCGTAAGCTGCCAAACTACCAGCGGCGAATAAAACCTTAATCACTTTGGCACTTTTAAGCAGTTTGAAACCTAGTGAGGCAAGACCCGCAATCCCTATCTTTCGCGGTGCTTGTTCACGCGGGGTGACCTCTTGGGTTTCTATGTCTTTTTCGTTTATTGACGATTTGTCGACCACTTCGCCGTCGACTTGCAACTGGTAGCTCAGCGTAAACGGCTGCCAATTCAATTCGGTGTTGAGCTGGCAATCAATTCTCTTAATGTCGGTATCAGCGTTGGTGATTGCATCACCATCCTCACCCTCACTTTCACCAACCAGCACAAACTGATGGACCGATTGACCATCATCGTTAGCATTTGCATCAAGCTGCGACACCAGTTTATTGTTCCAAAACAGCGCCTGCCACCCGGCCATAGACCCTTCGAGTCTTAATTCATGTCCCAAACAATCAATTCGCAATAACTGCATATTTTACCTCTCTTGTGATTCAGCGGCGGATTATCGCAAAATTGGCTGCCATATAGCAATCAGGGATTTAAGTTGAGTCGACATAAGTAAAATCAAACAATTACAATTATTAACAGCAGCGCCCGATTGATAAGGTTATAGTATATCAAAAGACGACAGCCATAATTCGAGAGTACTTATGAAAGCAATGACCGACCGCAGTGCTACACTGCTCTTAATCACACTACTGACAGGCTGTGGTGGTTCTGGCAGCAATTCGCCGAGCAACACCAGCCCCACGCCCACTCCAACTCCGACTCCCACGCCGACCCCTACTCCCGGCACTGTCACAGAACAACAAGCATTAACCGATGCCCATAACCTATGGAACAGCCAAAACCGCAAATATTATACGTATCAATACCAACGCAGTTGCGAATGTGTGCCCGAAGCGACTGCTTTAATGGACATTAGCGTGATCAACAATGCTCTGCTATTGGCGCGCAGCCATACAAGCGGCGAAATAGTGTCAGAGTATAAGTAATATAAACGCCATATTCAATATAGACAATATGGCGTTTATATTACTTATACTCCAAGCAGCTGATTTAGCCGGTGTGATGATACAACTATCAGATATTTTAGGGATATTACAGCAATCGCCTAACGTTTTTTTACAAGGCTGTGCAAGCAAAGAA
>JBLHHD010000239.1:0-5330 GCA_047614605.1 Alteromonadaceae bacterium | reverse complement strand
ACTGTGGTCCCACCTGATCCCATCCCGAACTCAGCAGTGAAACGCAGTAGCGCCGATGGTAGTGTGGGAGATCCCATGTGAGAGTAGGACACCGCCAGGCACCAAATAAACGAATAACCCGAAACCGCGATGTTTCGGGTTTTTTCGTTTTTACTCTATTTTTTCCTATCAGAGTGAGCACCACTCTCGCTAATGGGATGCACGTTGCACTCACGTATAATACCAATTACATTAACTCACTAAGCTATTTTGCTTGTTAAAATGGCCACTGACTGCGTTGTTAATTTTGTATGTAGAACAACTATATACGGCAATTAACGCTTTGTCATTGACCATTTTCCCTGCCCAAAATTTAGCTCATTGAATTAATGTAACTGGTATTAGTCGCGCGAGTGTGAATAAATGGGTGACTGATCTCCTGGCGTATGGATTAGAAGCTTTGGCTGAGTTGCCACGTGGTGGTCGTCCGGCAAAATTAAACGATGATCAATTGATGCAACTATCAGAATTCATCGACAAGCAGGCAATTAAACCTGGTGGTGGGCGTTTGCAAGCTGCTGATATTCACAAATATATCAAAGAGCAATTCAATGTTGACTACAAGCAGGCCAATATTTATCGTCTCATGCACTTTTGGGGATTTTCATGGATAACAAGTCGCTCCAAACACCCATAACAGTCCGAGGAAGTACAAGAACAGTTTAAAAAAATGCCCATTGAGATGATCAAATTAATTCCGGGTCATTTACCGTTGGATCGCGTTGATATCTGGTTTCAAGACGAAGCAAGATCCGGTCAGCAAAATACGACAACACGCCTTTGTGCAAAGAAAGGAAGTCGCCCCCGTGCTATCAAGCAACAGCAATTCGAGTACGCCTATCTATTTGGCGCTGTGTGCCCGGCCACTGGCGAAACAGAAGCATTGATCACCCCTTACGTCAATAAAGAGATGATGATCAAACACCTTTCGCTTATCTCACAAAAGACCAAAGCAGGACGCCATACTGTTGTGTACATGGATGGTGCAGGCTGGCATACCAACGATATTGCCGAAGAGTTTGATAACTTGAACATCATGAAATGGCCACCGTACTCGCCTGAACTCAACCCTGTAGAACAAGTGTGGCAATGGCTGCAACAAAGTAAATGGGCAAACCGCTGTTTTAAGCATTACGAAGACATAGAGAGCGGCTCCGACGCCTGGAATTACTTCGTAAAAGAGAAACTACGGGTGACCAAATTATGTGATCGCGAGTGGTTAAATGTGACGATTTAATGAATGTAATTGGTATTAGTTATTTCATAGGTGTGATCGATCTGGATTATTTTGTACAATAGCTGCCGATATATTTATTGCTAACGGCTTAACGCCGGGGTCTTTTTTTGAATAACGCTAAAGTAGAAATTCATGTCGATATAAAAAAAACAGCTAAAGCGGTTGATATCTTGTCGGCTCATTGCTCGTTGTCTAAACAAAAGCTTAAACAAGCAATGAACAAAGGGGCCGTGTGGCTGACTCACGAAGGTAAAACCCAGCGTTTACGCCGGGCTGGCAAGGCACTAAGCTTAGGCCAGACATTGCATTTGTACTACGATGCTGATGTGTTGGATAAAGACCCTGAAATGCCTTTGCTTATTGAAGACCGTGGGGGTTACAGTCTGTGGCATAAACCCATGGGGTTATTATCCCAGGGGTCGAAGTGGGGGGATCATTGTACGGTAACCCGCTGGGCAGAGCAGCACTTAGAACCCGAGCGAAATGCGTTTTTAGTCCATCGGCTGGACAGGGCTGCGACCGGGTTGATTTTGGTCGGTCACAGTAAAAAGGTCACTGCGCAATTGTGTGAGTTGTTTCAAAAACGGCAGTTGGATAAGCGTTATCTGGTGATTGTTCATGGTGAATTTTGTCAACAAGTGACTCTGGATTCGGCTATTGATGGTAAAGCGTCTATCAGTCATGCGACCCTACAAGCTTATGACAAAGACCATGATCGCTCTTTGGTTGAGGTGAAAATTGAAACCGGTCGTAAACATCAAATCCGCTGCCATATGGCCCAGTGTGGTCACCCGGTGGTTGGTGATCGGATGTACGGAAGGGGTAATGAAAGTGAAGATTTACAACTGACCGCTTATAAATTGTCTTTTAATTGCCCGGTGCAAAAACAACTGGCTGAATTTATATTGCCCCAATCTTTGTGGCCGTCATTGACGATTAAAAACGATACCGCCCAATCCATTGATATACCGATATCTAATTGATTTTGCTGCGTATTGGGAAAAATGATCTAGGATAGCGAGACAAGTCTTTCGAACAGGAAATAATATGACACCGCAACAATTACAACTGGTACAAGGTTCATGGGAGAAAGTAGTCCCTATCGCCAAGGATGCTGTTTGATTATTTTATGGGCGTTTATTTCAAGTCGCCCCGCAAGTGCGTTCGTTGTTCAAAGATGATATCGAAGAGCAAGGTAAAAAGCTCATGGCGATCATTACCACTGTGGTTCGTGGATTAAAAGACTTTGATCGGCTGAGATGACCGTATGGCAACTTGGCCATCGTCATGTCGCTTATGGTGCGGTTGATGGGCATTATGCGGTGGTTGCTGATACGCGATGGTGGACTCTACAACGATGCGTTTACTGATGAACAAGCCTGGGAAGCTGCATTAGGTGTGATAGCGGGGGTAATGATTGGCGGTGCCAATTGCGAATATACTAATTTTAGTGTGTGGAAAGAGCGGCAGTAAGTGCCTTTAGCGGCAATAAAAAGGGTCCCCGCAGACTAACCTGCGGAGACCGTATTAATTACCAAATTTTTACGCGTTTTTCAGGGGCTATATACATCTTGTCACCTTCTTTTACGCTAAACGCCTGGTAAAACTCAGGCATGTTAGATAACGCACCTAAAGCTCTGAATTTACCTGGTGAATGAGAATCGGTGGCTACCCGATTACGTAACGCTTTTTCTTTCATTTTACCTTGCCAAATTTGTGCAAAGCCGAGGAAGAAACGTTGATCACCGGTGTATCCACTGATCATTGGAGCTTCTTTGCCATCGAGCGATAGTTTGTAGGCTTTATAAGCAATAGTTAAGCCAGCCAAATCACCGATATTTTCACCCAGCGTCAATTCGCCGTTGACTTTTAAGTCATCAAACACCTGGTAGTCGCTATACTGAGTAACCAATGCTTTGGTACGGCTGGCAAACTCGCTTAAGTCGCTTTCGCTCCACCAGTTACGAAGATTACCTTCGCCGTCATATTTACTGCCCTGATCGTCAAAGCCATGGCCCATTTCATGGCCGATAACCGCACCAATGCCACCATAGTTAACCGCATCGTCTGCTTGCATGTTAAAAAATGGTGGTTGTAAAATGGCTGCTGGAAAAACGATTTCGTTTTTACTCGGGTTGTAATAAGCATTAACGGTTTGCGGCGTCATGGCCCATTCTTTTTTATCAATGGGTCCACCGAGCTTTTTAATATCCAGTTTGTGTTGGCTGGTTGACGCATTAATCAAGTTAGCAATCAAATTAGTGCTGCTGATTGTCAAAGTCGAATAATCTTTCCATACATCAGGATAGCCAATTTTAGGATCGAAGCTGGCCAGTTTTTCTTTAGCGGCTAATTTGGTTGGAATACTCATCCATTCTAGTTCGTCGATGCTTTTGCCATAGGCTTTACGCAGGTTTTCTACCAGCGTCACCATCTTGGTTTTAGCTTGTGGTTTAAAGTGACGACCAACATAGACTTTGCCAATGACTTCGCCCAAAGCGTTACTAACGGTATCAACACCACGTTTCCAGCGAGGGCGCTGTTCGGTCTGGCCGTTAAGGGTTTTAGAGAAAAACTCGAAATGCTCCAGATCTACTGCTGCGGTTAACTGAGTAGCCCGGCTGTTTAGCAACTTCCAGCGAAGATAAATTTTCCAGTCTGGTAATGACGTTGCGCTGATCATTTCACCAAAGCCTTTGGCAAAGCTTGGTTGGTTGATGATCACTTGTTTAACATCACTGACGCCATAAGCGTTGAGAAAGGCTTGCCAGTTGATTTTGTCACTAACCTGGTTTAAATCAGCAATGGCAAATTTGTTATAACGCTTTTCACTGTCACGGGTTTGTACTTTGGTCCACTGGTTGGACGCCATGGTGGTTTCTATCGCCATGACTTTTTCGGCACCACGTTGAGGTTGTTCAAACCCCGCTAGAGTGAACATTTTTTCAACGTGTGCTACATACGCTTTACGAATGTCGGCAAAACGCTCTTCTTCATTAAAGTAATAATCACGGTCTGGCAAAGAGATACCGCCTTGCCAAAAATGAACCCGATACTCAGTGGCCACTTTACCATCAACATTGATATAAAACTGCAATGGAGTACTCACGCCGTTAACCTGACTGGTGGCAAAATACTGGAGTAGCGAAGTTTGATCGCTGATCGCCTCAATGGCGGCCAGTTCAGTTTTTAGTGGTGCTAAACCTTGTTTTTCAATGCTTTCTTCGTTCATAAAAGAACGATATAAGTCAGCCACTTTTTGTTCATCAGAACCCACTTTGAGGTTATCTTTTTTGGCTAGCTCTTCGATGATATTTAAAACATCTTCGCGGGCATTTTCGCGTAATGTGTAAAAGGCACCAACAGCGGTTTGGTCACCCGGGATCACCTGATTGTTCAGCCAGGTGCCGTTAACATATTGATAGAAATTATCTTGAGGGCGAACGCTTTTATCAAAATTAGCCACATCGACACCTAAAGTACCAATAATTTCCTCCTGTGTTTGGGTGACGGCCTCTTCAACGGCTGCGGCGGTTGGCGTTTTTGGGGTTGATTGCCCACAGGCCACCAGCATAGTGGCGCATAATCCGGTGATGACTAACTTTTTCATATAAGGCTCTCTAATGGTTACACTTTGGATGCTGGGGTTTATACCAATGAGATCAATCACTGACATAATTAAAAAATGCGGGGGATTTTAACATAAAACCTACATATTTGCATAATTTGTAGTCAACTAGTCCAGATGAGATTTGTTACCGAGTATGTCGATTTAAACTGCTTTGGTT
Source organism: Alteromonadaceae bacterium (assembly GCA_047614605.1). Taxonomy (GTDB): domain Bacteria; phylum Pseudomonadota; class Gammaproteobacteria; order Enterobacterales; family Alteromonadaceae; genus JABSOG01. The sequence goes on along the minus strand of JBLHHD010000239.1, from coordinate 266 downwards.
ACAATCGGTCATTAAAAGCGTCGTTATAGGCCAATAACAACCTGTCTCCCAGGTTGGGGAAGCAAAGAACGATAAAAGCCACTGCTGCCTTGTAGCCTGTCCGAGAATGAGACTCGACTGAGGAAAATCTGGATTTGGCTATTTTACGCGCTTTTTCCAGTTAAATAGTCAAACCATTCGCCTGAAAAAACCGCGAAAACGATCTCAAACCCGCTTTCCCTCAGCACTAGCCCTATTCTCGGACAAGCTCCTTGGTACACAGGTTA
>JBLHHD010000238.1:0-5349 GCA_047614605.1 Alteromonadaceae bacterium | reverse complement strand
AAGCCGTTAAATTGACGGCGTTTTAGTCATTCTAAAGCAAGTGAATTTAACCGATATGTCGGACCACTTCTTTGAGGATATTTCAGACTCATCCGTTAGGAAAAGTCTGAAAATAGTGCGAGATCGCTGCAAGATCGCAATCACAGCCATTAAATGACTCAAATTGAATCGTTTATATGCACTGTTTTTAGACTTTCTGGTGGGTTAAAATCAAATCATTCGGTGCTCTAGTGCCAAAACGTGTTGTAAAGTCGTCGATAGCAGTTGAGAGGGCCAGAAATTATTTGCTGACACACTTAAAAAAGATATTAAAAAGGCTAAATAAATTGGATTTGACGCCGATAACCAAGCAGATGAAAAAACCGAGGAAAACGTGATGAATTTTGGTGAAATAAAATCTTTTCTCAAAGGTTCCCCGTTATTCGATAATGTTCAAGCGAAAGGGCCTAAAGCACACGGTGCTAATACTCAGCCTAACATCCATAAGTTGGGTAGTAGTGCGGCAATTTTCCAGCGCAGTCAATCCAGCCCGCTGGGTTTTAATGTATTAAACAAAGTGGTCACCGACAAGTTGCAAACTCTGGACCCTCAAGGGGCCAAGCCAGCAAAGAATGACAGCTTGTTTGATTTTGAAGAAGTGGCGAAAAATGTATTGTCGTTTGTCGAAAAAATGGTGATGAAGGCCAAAGGCGGTGGAGCAGACGATGAAAAACTGACGTCGATGATGGAACAAGCTAGAAAAGGTATTGATGAAGGTTTTGCTCAGGCTAGGACCGAAATCGGTGAGATGGGCGAGGTGAATGATGAAACCGATGAAGGCATTGATAAGAGTTATCAGTTGATCCAAGCTGGCTTGTCTCGATTTGAAGGCAGGTTGCTTAAACCTGAGGATCTGGGTCAGTTATCGGTGTCCTCTGCAGAGTTAAATTATTCATTGACCAAATCCTCTTCTCTCAGTATTCAAACCAATGATGGTGATACGGTGACGATTGATTTTGCACAAGCACTGAGCTATCAAAAAAGTCAGCAAAATGCGTCTTACAGCACTACCGACGAGAATGGTCAAAGCACTCAGGTTAATTATAGCCAAAGCAGCGAATCGCGCTTTCAGGCCGTAGGGTTTTCTTTTAGTGTTGAAGGCGAGCTGGATGATGATGAAAAAGCGGCAATTGGTGCTTTGGTTAAGGATGTCAGTAAACTGGCCGATGAATTTTTTAACGGTGATTTGGATAAAGCCTTTGAACAAGCCACTCAGTTAGGTTTTGATGAAAGTGAGCTGTCGGGCTTCTCATTGCAAATGAGTCGGGTTGAGAAAGTCAGTGTTGCTCAGGCTTATCAGCAAGTTGCTCAGTATGAAGCCCCCAGAGGCGGTGCAGCTGGCTCTGTAGAAAACAACCAGCAGGCAGAGCAAAATATTAAGATGCTGATGAAACCTGTGGGTAGCTACCTTAAGGACTTAGTTGCCTTTTTAGAGCAGGCAAATGAAAAGCTCAATAATGGTGTTGACTTACAAGAGCTGGTTTCACAATCGGTGAGCAAATACCTCGAATTTAAGGGCGAGGTTGATGTAACCGCTTCACTGGAACGGTTTGCGACGTTTAATCAACATTTACTAGGTACTCTTGATGCATCAGGGCTCAGTGGACAAGGACCTAGCCTGTCAGGTATCGCCCCCGGGCGTGCAGATGAAGCTCCAGGACGTGCAGGGGAAGCAGCATCTCGCACCGGAGAAGCCCCTGGTAAACCAGTTGATGAGCGGATAATTTAATGGGAACTCGTAAAGGCTTTCGCTGGTAAAATTAAAACAGCGAAAGCCCTGTCAAAAAACTGATGAAATGGCACAATACCCACTGATATTTTCCGTAGGTATTTTTTGTCATGTTTTTAACCAATGAGGTCCCCAGTCCTCAAGATAGTCTTCGCCATTGTCCTCGCATTGCTTTGATTGATTCGGGGATTGGTGGGTTATCTGTTTTAGTTGAGATTGAGGCGCAAATACCGGGTTTAGCCATCAGTTATTTTATGGATAACCTTTACTTACCTTATGGCGAATTAAGCGAAGCGAAGCTGGTTGAGCGATTGACCTGTATTGTTGATTTTTTGCTGAGTCAGTCGCCATTAGACATTATTGTCATCGCTTGCAATACCGCATCAACCCAATCACTCGATTTTCTCAGACAACGTTTTGAACATACTTTTGTTGGTGTAGTGCCAGCCATAAAACCCGCTGCGATGGCAAGTGCCACCGGTCACATTGGTTTATTGGCAACACCGGCTACGGTAGGGGGTGACTACATTAATCAGTTAATTGATAACTTTGCGATTAACTGTTCAGTGCAAAAAGTGGGTTCGAGTGAGTTGGTACATTTGGCAGAGGATTTATTTTGGCACGGGGAAGATAATTTAGACTGCAGTGACGCGGATGTGTACGCTGATATCGTACGTATCACCAGTGACTTTAAGCAGGTGGATACGGTAGTGTTGGGTTGCACTCACTTTCCTTTGATAAAATCGGCTATTCAACAGGCTTTGGGGAATGGGGTGTTATTGGTCGACTCGGGTAAAGCGATTGCCAACCGGGTGTCTTCACTACTTGGTGTAACGGGGACTCAAAGCGTACAACTTGGAGTGGGCAAAAAGCAATTGTTTACTACGCGGCTTTTATCTTTGCCCAAACAGCACAAGCTAACGGCAATGGGCTTTGATTGTATTGTTGATGTGGCTGTTCAAAGCCCTGCGATCACAGTGTAACAGCAGGGTTAGCAATCATTGGACTTTAGTCAAAACCAATCTCAGGTATTTCTTTGAGGATCACATGATCGGTGGTTTGAATGTTACTGAGCAGTTCGTCATTAACCGACTGGGCAATACTGGTTTTGGTGTAAACATCCATGACTTTGACCTGATAGGGGCTTATCACAAAACGAGGTAAATGTTTGCCGTTTTCAGTGATGAAGTGTGACTGATGAATAATTGAAAATACCTGACCTTTGGTGACACCATGATCTGAACCGAGGTTAAACTGAATTTGATTGTCATCCACTTTAACGATTTTGCCCTGCACTGGCTGACAATGAATGATACCTTCTACCGACAAATGAACCTCGTCAATCAATTCATCAATGGATGAACCATAAGTGGTTTGCCAGAAACGTTTGCCGTGAACGTTAGGTTTTTTACCATTGGACCAGTTACCGACGGTATCGAATTGCTGGCGATAAATTTGTTCTTTAGTGCTGGTATTGTATAGCAACAGGTCGATGGCAAAATAACGTTCTGTTTGCTTTTTTTGCCAAAAAGCCAAATCATTTGAGGTTTGCTCGCCAAAGGACAAGTCTGAAATTTCACCGAGTAACACAAATTGACTTTCGCTGGATTCGCCAATGGTATCAATGATCCTTAAGTCATTATCATAGTATTGTTCGAAGCTGGCAGAATTGTTGATTTTCTGCTGTAACCAAGGGCGGGCTAATATACTTTTACTTTCTTGATGCATTTGATTAAACAACCGCTGGGAAAACGCTTTGCCGATTTGATATAAACCACCGACTTTGGCTTGCTCACGATTTTTTACGGTGAATTGGGTGATCGCAACGGATTTTTGAAAGTCGGCAGAGAAGCATTGCTTTTCTTCGGGGATAATGTCGGCGCGGATAGTCACCCAGACCTCGCCCTTTTGATAAAGCTCTTCAACCAACTCAAGTTGTTGAATACTGCCGTGTGAAGTCATCCTCAAGTCGTCTTGAGTCAATAAACCGTCAGTAACCTGTTGTACGCTTGAGATGGATGCTCCGGCAAACATCAGGGCTTCTTTAATCGCATCCTGAACCGCTTTGTTTTTTGCCATGGCTTTATTGCCGTTGCGTACGGGGGCTGAGCTGGTCGCTTCAACCCATTGGGCTTGAACACCAGTTGAAACCAATAGCCCTGCCAGCATTACCGTTGCTGGGAGCGTTGTTGATATTAAGCGTTTTAAGTTAATCTGGAGCATCATCACTTTCCTACCTTTATAAACTCATATTTCTGACACTATCGATTGAACTGCACAATCCATGCCGTGATTACTTTGGCGTGCTTTGTGCATAGTAACCTGACTATGTAATGTTTAATCGGTGGTTTACGGATCATTGTCTTGGTATGTAAGGTAAGGATGGTTATGTTTAAATTATCTTCTGTTATATCGACTCGCTTGTCGTCTGGTCTACTGGGTGGGGCTGTTATCGCTTCGTTATTGGGCTTGTCAGGTTGTGCAAGTATAGTGGATAAACATGTTGAATGGGAATATGTTAAACCTGAAAGTTTTCCGGTTGTTAAAGCGGTTGGTTACGCCCCTATCAGTTTGCAAAAGGGCAAGAGTGACTCTCAAAAAATGATTTTGGCGATCCGCTCGTCAAAGCTTGATGCTTATCGGGAGTTGGCTGAGCAAGTCTATGGTCATAACATCAATGCAGCGACTTCGATCAAAGGTATGGTGGCTTATAACGACACGCTTAAGGCCAAAGTCAATGGGCTTATTCGAGGCGCTAAAGTGGTTAAGAACTATGCCCTTGGTGATATTTATACCACTGAGTTATCACTGGATATGAAAGATGTTTACGACTTATATAAGGTCAATAATAAAACCCGTCGGCTTAAGAACGTCCGCTATTATTAACCCTCTTCCTCTTCCTCTTCCTCTTCCTCTTCCTCTTCCTCTTCCTCCTCCTCTTCTTTGTTGCCCGTATATCGTTAAATTACGGGCAACAAAAAACGCTTCTAAGCTCTCCTTAAAACTGACTTTACCTTAATTCGGGTTAGGTGGGGCCATTTAATATCAATGGCATTAATACCTTGATCCAAATTCTTTTGTGGGCGATGTCGATGTATAGGACATTCCAATGATCACCTGATAGGTATAGTCTCCGTGCCGCGAAGGGGTTAGCACTGTCCATAATTCACGACGGACTGCTCTGACATTTAGGCTTCGCTGCTGTCGCTTAAAAAATTGACCAGTTTAATAATGTCATCTTAGATATAAGGCTTGGATATCTCAGGGCTCAACAACTGGCAAGGCCCATGGTTAATCCGAGCTCAGGTTACTTACCTCATTATCTTAGCTGAGTGCGTACAATCGCTTTAAAGAAATTAGAAACAGTTCGTGCATCGCTTTAAACCGAAGTGAGGTTTGTGGATGTAGGTTGTATTTAATGTACTGGTAATCAATATAAAAGATGAGGATTATATAAGGATAGCGGTTAAGCCTTAATAGGCTTATATTTGGAAGCGGCAGTTTTTTGACCCCGTTGGTTATAGGTCATCGATGATTGATCTTTTTTCGAATCAAATAAGATGCTTTTAAGCATTGCCACT
>JBLHHD010000237.1:0-5362 GCA_047614605.1 Alteromonadaceae bacterium | reverse complement strand
TTGAACGTTGAAAAAAATCCAAGTCGTAAGCGGAAAGGATCATCAGATAAACCTCAGTTTGACTGATGATCCTTTTTTCTTATCTTATCTATAGTACGGCAACGTTTACTAACGTCATTCTTATTACCCAAAATCTGTCCTATCCACTTTATCTGACAAAATACAGCCAAAGTGGGCTATTGGCCAAAATCAGTCAAAACAGCCATCAAGCCAATAAATAGCCTCTGTTTTTGAGGCAAAGGGCACCAGGTGGTAACCTTCCAGGTAAGCGGTGTTATTAATGATCATATTAGGGTTATGGCTGATATCTTTGCTTAATACGGCGACTTTTGCGTTTTTTAGCTCGGCTTTGTCGGCAAGGTATTGACCAAAGTAAGCTTGTTCTTGATGCGACATGGTATTGTTGATCACACTAACATCGACCAGTATTTTGACTGCCATACCGACACAAATGTCTTCACAAACCTTCTCTACAGCGGCTATCCTTTCATCCAGATCAACCTCTCCCAGGTAGGTTATGGTGATAATGTGCGACTGTGATGAGAAACTAATCGAATGAGGCATTGTTTAACGTGCTCCTTTTTTACCCTACCAGTGGTCTTTAGGTGGTTTGTGTAATGGTAGTTTGAGAATAAAGGTAAGCCCCTGACCTATTTCACTGATGCATTCGATTGTCCCCCCCAGCGACTGGCTGACAATGTTATAGACCAGATGTAATCCTAGCCCAGCAAAACCATCACATCGTTTAGTTGTATAAAAAGGGTCAAAAATATGGGGCAGTGCATCATGATCAAGACCTATTCCATTATCTGAGTAGCGCAATACCCAGTGATCGTCTTTTTGCAGGGTTTCAATGATGATTTTACCGTGAATGGTTTGGCAAAATCCGTGAGCCAAAGTGTTGTTGACCAGTTGAGAAACAATTTGGTAAAGATCACCCGGGGCACATTCTACGTCGAAAAAGTCATTATCAATAACAGTTAACTTGTGATTAGTACCACCGAGCAACGAATTAAATGTTGGAATAATTTCAATTAAATAAATCGGTAATTCTATAATCCGCCATTCGTGATGATTATGATCAACGGCGACCTGTTTGAAAGTCTGGATTAGATGTGCGGTACGGTGGATTGAACTTTCGACCAACTCGTTGGATTCGAGTAATTGCTGCAGCCCTTTTTTCATTGAACTGACGGTTAAGTTGCGATCGTAAAATAATGCCTGTAATTGTCTGATGGTTTCGGAGCTGTGGGTAGCCGCGGTCAACGCAATACCTACCGGGGTGTTGATTTCGTGGGAGATACCGGCGACCAAATTACCCAAAGAAGCCATCTTTTCAGATTCAACCAGTTGTTTTTGTGCGTTTTTCAAGGTGCCCAGAGTATTGGATAACTGGGTGTTTTGGTCGGCAAATTCCTGGGTTCGGATCTTTATCTTGGTTTCCAATTCTTGGTTTAATTTTTCGAGATCTTTTTCATGTTGTTTAAGCAACGAGATATCTCTTAGTGTCCCGCTGAGCCTGATTGGCGTATGATTAGGGGCCCGGTTGACTACTTTGCCCTGATCAGCAATCCAGTGCCAGGTACCATTTTTGGCTTTCAGTCGGTACTGGGCTGAATATTCTGCGGTATGATCGTTAAGTACCTCACCTAACTCATGTTCAAACATCGGCAAGTCTTCAGGGTGAATCAAGGCTTTGAAAGACTCTATACTGGTGGCGACTTTTTCTTCACCATAACCAAGGAAGTGAATACTGGTACGAAATATCTCATTATCATTGATATCCCAATCCCATAAGGAGTTATCAGAGCCCCACAGAGCCAGTTTCATGCGCTCCTGAGATGATTCGATTAGTTCAAGGTTATGGGCTCGCTCTGTATTAAGGATATAACGGCGCCACAGGATAAGCCACACCAGTAAAGCAAATAGCGCGACATAGCTGCTGTAAGCCAATGTTGAGCGGTAAAAGGGTGGTTGGATGGTGATAGGGATGATTAACTCCTCAGGGTGCCAGCTGCTGCGTTTGGTTGCCGCCTTGGCACGTAAGGTATAGCTACCAGATGGTAAACCGGTAAAGCTGATGGTTGATTTATTGCCGAAGCTACGCCAGTTGGGATCAAAACCCTGGAGAAAATAAGTATATTGATTTTCATTTACTGAGTGGTAGTCCAGTGCTGAAAAGGAAAATTGCAGCCAGTGCTCGCTGAATGCCATATGAATACCTTTTTCAGGAATGTTCAATTGTGGATCGCGGGAGCCAATTTGAAAACTGGATAAAATCAGTGATGGTGGATTGTTTTTAAGCCGTAATTTTTCTGGTGATACCTGGGTCCAGCCATCAATGCCACCAAAGAGGATATGACCGTTGTCCTGCTTGAAACTGGATTGGCCGTTAAACTCTCTGACCAGCACCCCATCTGACAGACTGAAATGGTAATATTTTTGGCTGCTGGTATTAAAATGCACCAGACCTTTGTTGGTTGACAGCCAGGGGTTACCCTTGTTATCCAACTCAATGGCATAAAAAAAGTTATCGGGTAGCGCTTTACCCGAATGGTTGATAATCATTGGGTTATCAGGCTGACTCATATTGACTTCAATCAGTGCACCATAGGCTGAAATATAAAAATCACCCTTATCAGTAATGGCAAATGAACTTAGTCCTCCGCCAAATGCTTCACTAAGCTGGCTGGCATCAAATACTGGCTCTAGTTGTAGATTATTGTTGAGCCAATAAATGTTTTGGTCACCCAATACATACAAGCTGCCGTCATGGTGCTGACGCATTGTACTTAACCTTTGTTTGGCATCGGGTAGGCTATTATCTTCAAGATCATGACGAATGAAAATGTCGGTCACTGGATTGTAGCGTAAAATGCCCCCCAAATCAGAGATGTACAAGTTGTCATCCTGGTCAATCAGCATATCCCTGCCACGAGTGCGTGGTCCTTGCTGATTATTTGATGATTGTGGGTAAAATTGACTTTGTTGATTGGTGATATTTAACCGCACTATCCCCTCATTAGTGGTAAACCATAGCCTGTTTTGCTTATCAAAAATAAGATCAGAGATATAGGGGACTTTATTTGGCACATGTTGCTGGTAGGCTCTGGTGGCTTGCTCGGTGAAGCTTTCATCGGTTGAGGTTTTAGATGAATAACGTTTTATGCCGCTACGATTGGTGACAAACCACTGGGTGTTGTCTGGACCTTTGGTGATCGCAGTAATATCGTTATTGACCAATGCCGCTTCACCGTGATTGTAAAATGTTCTCATGGTCATTTGGTTCACTGATAACCTGTCGACACCAACTCCCTCGACACTCACCCATAATAACCTGGACTGATCGGACATTAAACGCAGCACACTATTACCGGATAACCCATGCTCATCCCCAGGAATATTGGCAATACGCTTGAGTTCTTTACCGCTGGATAATTCAATCAGTACCAGACCAAGGTGTTTGGTGCCAACCCATACCGAATTGCTATCAGCCAATAATATGTCATTGACAGCAGACAGTGATTTGTCGATAGGCTGACCAGTCATTTGATTGAGGGCATCATCAGATATGGGCCAAATTTTGTCGAGTCTTGAAAAGTCAGCGGCTAAACGAAATAAACCATCTTGTTTGCCCACCAGGGTATAACGTTGATTGACTTTTTTGATGATTAACGAATCGTATTTGACGATATTGGCTTGAATGGGCAGTAATTGGCTTTGTTTAGTGGTTTTATTGTATTTAATTAATTCACTTTGTCGGCGGGTAATGATCTCATTTTCATCGCAGATAACATCAAGAAAACGGCCATTGGGTGGGCTGGGCATCATGATTTGCCAACTGCCTTTAATGGGGTCGATTTGATAAAGTCCATTACCTGTTGCGGCCCAGATTTGCTGACTTTGGTCCTGACATATTTCATAAAAAGGGGTTTTATCATCACTTTGAGGGTTAAACCCATTGGCGGTGAACTGGTGTATTTTGCGTTGCTGTTGGTTATAGGCATATAAACCATTACGATTAGTGGCGATTAAGATGTCGCCATTATGGCCTTCGAGTATTTGATTAACTCTGAACTTGATGATACTGCTGTTGACTTCTCCATCGATGAGTTGATCGAGTCTTTTAAGATGTAAACCATCAAAGGTTTGAACCCCTGCCTGAGTTCCCAGCCAGATTAACCCCTGACGGTCCTGAATGAGTCCCTGAACAGACGACTGGACTAATCCATCATCAAGAGAAAGTGTTTTGACATCATATAGCTGTACCGACTCGGTTTTGCCTTCGGCATTTACCGATGAACAACTCACTAGCAAACAGATAACAAAACTAAACAGTACAAGAATATGAGGCATTTTACTCGATGAATTAAGTACTTACTGGATTACTAATTAAAGTGCATTTTTGGAGGATCTTCAAGTTATATACCTTAACTGCCCAAAAATATTGACTAACGGGTCAGAAAAAACCTCAATTCACCGATGGATACTCAGTTAGGCAGCTGGATAACTTATATTAAACCGATTATTGGTTCTAATCAGGCGTAACGTCAGTCACGCTTGTTTGTCATTTGTGATGTTTATTTATCGTTTACTGAGATAAGCAAACGCGGTGGTAAAAGCGTCCTCTTGAAACTTTTTAAGACCGGTTTGACTAAATTCGATCATTAATTCGGTGGTTTTTAGAATTTCTTTTATTTCGCTCGATGAAATCAACCGGACGTCCAACTCTGGGGTGACCTGTAACGTAGCTTCAAGCTTAAATCCGGCGGCTCCACCCGCAAACTTACCTCTCATGTGTCTTTCACGGATCACCACCTGATCAACTTTGTAGTCGGCTACCAGCTTGGTGAAAGTGAATTGAAAATGGCGTAATTGGTCACCATCCGCAGCATCTTTAATGACAATCCTGGGAACTCTGCAATCGGGGAGAGAAAAGAGCCCTTCATTAAGTTCAAGTAAACAAATGATCGCATCACTACCTTTTAATTCAACACCACAAACTCTCATTAATACACCTTTGACTTTACTGGATGATTGTCTCATCACGACGCTTCTATTGCCTGTTCTGAAAATAATTGTATTTACAGGCTTAAATTGTGCGTGTGCTTCTGACTGATGGCGCATATTAGCAGTTAAACCTGATACAATTAAAGCTATTGCGTATTTTAACCCGATGATCTAATCAAAAAAATAGGAATTATATGACTCATAATGACGTTTTACGACGCTTACGCTATGCCTTAAAGTTAAATGATGACCAGATGCTAGCCATTTTTAAGCTGATGGATTATGAGATTGACAAAACCTACTTACATCACGTTATGTTAAAAGAAGAGGAAGACGGTTATATCGAATGTAG
>JBLHHD010000236.1:0-5384 GCA_047614605.1 Alteromonadaceae bacterium | reverse complement strand
ATAATATCAGCGAAAACGCAATGAAATCGATTTATGAAGCTGGTGCCTAATGAAATCAATAATAAATAAGCTATTGAATCGTAGGGAGTTTATTTTACTGGTCGACAAATTGGTTTATATTCCAAGTATTAATATGGGGATTTCTACAGCCTAGCCAATGGCACCAAGAGTTTTACTTATGACAATGCCAATCACCTGACCGCTTCGGGTGCTCTGTCCTACCTGTATGATGGTAATGACAAACGCACAGTGACCAAAACAAATAATGTTGTCGACAAAATATCGATGTACAGCGCTGCTGGAAAATTGATGTTTAAAGCTGACATCAAGGATAATAAGATCACCAACTATATTTATCTAAACAATAGTTTGATCGCAAAAAAACAATAACTATCTGTAACCCGTAACAAAGTTTTGTTGCGGGTTACTCTTGACCAATCAACCGCACGGCAAAACAACCTTAAATACCGTGCCAACCCCCAGCTGCGACTCCACCACTAACTCACCACCATGTTTTTGGACGATGCCAAACGATATCGACAAGCCTAATCCAGTGCCTTCGCCATCGCCTTTGGTGGTGTAAAACGGTTCGAACAGTTTATTTTTGGTTTCTTCGCTCATACCTGCACCATTATCTTTAACCGATATCTCGACTCTTTTACCGTTTTCGTCATCAAGCTGGCGGCAACCAATGATGATTTCACCCATGGTTCTGGGGAGCTGCTGCGCTTGTTGTTTGTCTTGTTCTTCACGAATAGCATCGCAGGCATTAACCACCAAATTCATAAAAACTTGATTGAGCTGAGCAGGATGACACTCCAGCGTTGGGTGACTGGTAAACTCAGTGACAAACTCGGTAGTTTCGAGGTATTTGGTGCGAATTAAATTGAGAGTAGAGGTCAGTAAGTCAGCGATTTGCACCGATTTTTTATCTACAGCATCTAACTGACCGAAGGCCCTTAAGTCCTTAACAATGGCTTTTATCCGGTTCGCACCCTCTTTTATCGTGGCCAAGTGTTCGTGTAACGGATCAAATTGTTGGCGAAAACCTTGCAGAATTTCTTCTTCGGCATCCTCACCCGCCAAATCAAAAATAAATTGCTGACAACGGCTTAAGTCAGTTTCAAGGCTTAGTGCACTGACATAAACAAAGTTGGTCGGGTTATTGATTTCATGGGCAACCCCGGCGGTAAGGGTGCCCAGTGAAGCCATTTTCTCGGATTGCACCAACGTGACGGTTTGCGCTGCCACTTTGTCTGCCAGTTCACGATTGATATCCAGCAATTTGAGGTGAGTCTCGACCCGCGCCAGCAACTCTTGTTTGGCGACGGGTTTGGTGAGAAAGTCATTGCCCCCCACGGCAAAACTTTGTAATACATCCACTTGCTGATTTTTGGCGGTTAAAAAAATCACTGGTAACTCGCTGACCGGCCACCTTTGACGAATTTGTTCACACACCTCGTAACCAGACATTTTCGGCATCATCACATCCAGCAACACCAAATCAAACGGGCCGTTGTTGTCGATAGCTGACAACGCTTCTTCACCAGAAGCGGCTTCAGCCAATTGGTAATTTTGTTGTGACAAGTGGTTACGCAATACCAAACGGTTAATCGGTTCGTCATCGACCAGCAGCAATCGAAAACCATTGCCTTGATTGTCACAAGCGGGGTTTAGCTCGACTTCTCCAGATAATGATCCAAGATCGACCTGACGCTGCAGTAACTGTAACCTGTCAATGGTTTGGTTGGTGGCACTGTTACTCAGTGGTGCCAAGTCAGTCGTGTCCAGACAAAAACTGAAAGTAGAGCCTTTCCCCAGCGTTGACTCCACCTCAAGCAGGCTATTATGCAAGGCCACCAGCTCTTTGCTGACGGCAAGCCCTAATCCGGTTCCGCCATAACGCCGATTAGCGCTGCCCTGGACTTGCTCGAACGATTTGAAAATATCATCAAATTTGTCGCTGGCAATACCGATACCACTATCGGTTACGCTAACTTTTAAGCGCTGGTCATGCTCGACAGCACCCACCCTGATAGTTCCTTGCTCAGTAAACTTAATGCTGTTACCCACCAGGTTATAAAGAATTTGCTGTAAACGTTCTTCATCAGCGAATACAGCGGGTAAGTGACTGTCAACGTCATTGATCAACGTCAGTGGTTTATTACCAATTAAGTGCTGCGACAAAGCAATCACTACATCAGTGACGTTATATAAATCTACCGGCTGGGGGTTAAGTTTCAGGGTGTGATTTTCGAGCTTAGCAAAATCGAGAATATCATTGACCAGATTAGCTAAACGCCGGCCACTGGAGACCACCATCGCCAATTGTTGATTAGCCTGTGCGGGTAAACCCCCCGCCACCCCGTCAATCAGTGATTCGGCCAACCCAATAATACCGTTAAGCGGGGTTCGTAACTCGTGGGAAGTATTGGCCAAAAATTCATCTTTGACTTTATCAACCTGTTGTAGTTGGTTGATCACCATACGCTCGTTAAACCGCTTACGCTGTTCAGTCAGTACCCACACTATCATTAACGTCAAGCCAATAAACGTCAACAGATAAATGGCATAGGCCCACCAGGTTTTCCACAACGGTGGCAACACGGTGATTTTCAACGTTTTGCCCTGCTTATTCCAGTAACCGTTATGGTTACTGGCTTTAACTCGCAAGGTGTAATCCCCTGAAGCTAAGTTGGTATAGGTAGCCCACCTTTTTTTCGCATCAGTAACAATCCAGTCTTTATCCTGACCTTCAAGTTGATAAGCAAATTGATTTTTTAGTGGGTTAGAAAAATGCAAAGCAGCAAACTCAAACGAGATCAGGTTTTGTTGATAACTAAGGGTTAACTGATCCAGCTTATCAATGGCTTTGGGCAGGGTAAATATTGGCTCATCCCCCGGTTGATTTTCAGGTTTAACTGGCACCGACTGGTTAGCCAGCAGCAGGTCAGTTAATACCACTACAGGCGGTTGAGTATCATCAATAATATTTTCAGCAAAAAAACGGTTAAAGCCGTTGACCCCGCCAAAAAACAGTTCACCGTCAGTGCTTTTAAAATAAGCACCGGTATTAAATTCATTGCTTTGCAGGCCATCATTGACGTCAAAATTGCTAAAGGTTTGAGTGACGGGGTTGAATCGAGATAAGCCATTATTGGTGCTAAGCCATAGCCGACCTTGCTTATCTCCAACAATGCCATAGACCGTATTATTGGCCAACCCCTCCTTCTCGCTATAGCGGGTGAAGGTTTTAGTTTGGCGATTAAACTGGTTTAATCCCCCTTCAGTACCCAACCAAAGCATGCCTTTTTTGTCCTCATAGATGCTTCTAACAGCATCATTGCTCAGACTATGGGGGTTTAATGGTTGATGTTGATAAGCGATAAAATGCTCTGTCTGGGGATCAAACTGGTTTAGGCCACCATCATAAGTGCCAATCCATAATACCCCCTTCGAATCTTCAAAAATGATGCTGACATTAACACCGCTCAAACTATGGGGGTTTTTGGGGTCATGTTGAAAATGTTTAAACACTTGAGATTGCCGATTGTACTGATTAAGACCACCACCAATGGTGCCTACCCATAAGCGACCTTTTGAGTCTTCTTTGATTGAGGTCACCAGATCAGCACTCAAACTGTGAGGGTCTGTTGGAATATTTTTAAAGTGGACAAAACGCTCCGTGTTGTCATCATAGCGGTTCAGGCCACCACCATAAGTGCCAACCCATAATGAACCCTGAGCGTCTTCATGCATAGACCTGACACTATTATGACTTATGCTGTTAGGGTTTGCCTTGTGGTGTTTAAAATGAGTAAAGCGCTGAGCCTGAGCATTGTATTGATTCAAGCCATCGTCCGTGCCAATCCAGAGTACCCCCTTTGAATCTTTATAAATGGCCCTGATGCTGCGATGGCTTAAGCTGTGTGGGTCTGCTGAATAACGCTTAAAATGGTTAAAGTGTAGCCTTTGAGTATCTAGCTTATTCAAGCCGCCAATATTAGTGCCAATCCAAAGTGCGCCCTGAGCATCTTCATGAATCGACAAAACAGTATCATCACTTAAGCTATGTTGATCACCCTCTTGATGCTTGAGCTGGACGAAATTTAGCCCATCATAGCGGTTTAACCCGCCACCGTTAGTACCAACCCAAAGCATGCCTTTGCTATCTTCAAAGAGGCGTTTAATCGTGCTATTACTTAATAAACCGTGAGGCGTTAGCTCAACGCCTGACGAGTTTAAGGTTGGGGATTTAAACCGGGTAAACTGAAGGTTTTGGCCGTGAGTATTGAGTCGATTTAATCCATCAAAAGTGCCAACCCAAACCCCCCCCTGTGCATCCTCAAGCAGGGTGTAGACACTATTGTGACTTAAACTGTTGGGTTGTGATGAATCATTTTTATAATGGATAAAGCGGGGCGATGTATTGGTTTGTATCGTGTTCAACGCATCCAGATTTAAGCGGTCCAAACCATCATCTGTACCTATCCAAAGGTGACCTTTTGAATCTTCCAGGAGCGCCCAAACGCTATCATGACTTAAACTGTCAGGATCGTTCTGAGCGTGACTAAAATGCCTGAATTGGCCGCTTAATTCATCAAACAGATTTAATCCACCGCTGTCAGTGCCAATCCACAAGCGGCCTTTTTGATCTTCTATAATCGCTTGAACTCGGTTGTGACTTAAACTATGAGGGTCTGCCTTATCGTGTTTAAAAGAAACAAAGCGTTCGGTATGCGCATCAAAACGATTTAACCCACCGCCTTGAGTACCAATCCATAACCGCCCCTTTGAGTCCTCATAAAGAACACGAATAAAACTATTTGAAATAGAACCTGAGTCTTGGCTGTCGTGGACAAAGACCTTAAAGGTATAACCGTCATAACGGTTAAGACCATCCTGGGTGGCAAACCATAAAAAGCCCTGACGGTCCTGGAGGATGCTGTTAACCGTCCCCTGGGACAGCCCATCTTCAATTGACAAGTGGTCAAAGTGGGTGACCGGACCTGAGGCGTGAGTAAAAACACTAAACAGCAGTATCAGCAACGCAAAGATAAAGTGCATGTTCTGGTATCATTTTGGTATTGTTCTTGTTGGTAGAGTATATATCGCTGTGCGCCTGTTACGCAAAAACATTCTCTTTTGCATCGCTTACATCGACAACGGTAAAGTAAATGGGGTCGGCGCTTACACCAGAATTGGCAGCGTACATCAAAAACCAGTTTAAAGAGATTATAAATGGAAGGAGCCTAACCCTAGGGCACCAAATAACCTAATTAAGGAATGAAATAAATAAACCCAAAATCAAAAATATTTTCACGATTTATTGCTCCTGCAAAATCGAAATACAGTCCATCCCTACGCTCTGAGGTGGACGTAAA
>JBLHHD010000235.1:0-5390 GCA_047614605.1 Alteromonadaceae bacterium | reverse complement strand
GAACCCAAGCATCCTATAAAATTGCCCAAAAATTGGATGGTAGTTATCCTAGTCGATTAATCTCCGAAAAGAAAAAGGTCTCAGAAAAAGAGTATAAACAGAAATTCATTGACCTAAAAGCAAAACAAGATAAGTTGGTCAAAAACGGTTTATCTGAAAGTAGCCAAAAAGCCCTTGATTACAGTGAAGATGATGCCAAAGCACTATTGGTTTATCTCAATGATTTAGAGCAAAAATCAGCTGTATTTGATGATTTACTCGAAAAGCTTGAACTGTTTACCAGCATCTTAAATGAAAGACGATTTACCTTTAAATCAATTAATATCAGCAGAGATAAGGGCTTTTATTTCAAAACTGTGACTGGTAGCGAGCTGGAACTAAGCCAGCTTTCGTCAGGAGAACAGCACGAAGTTGTACTGCTTTATGAACTCATTTTTAAAACAAGAGCCAGTATCCTGGTATTGATCGATGAACCAGAAATATCATTACACATCACCTGGCAAAAAGAGTTTTTGGCAGACTTGTTAAAAATCATCAAACTACAAAACTTTCAAGTGCTGATTGCGACTCACTCGCCATCCATAATAAACGACCGATGGGATCTAGTGTACAACTTAGAAAAGTTGGACGATTAATGAAAAGAACCGATATCACCTATCAGGATAAATTCAACGAACTTCGATTAGATATTACCCACCCCAATAGCAAGGGCATTAACTTTATTTTTGTCGAAGGTGAGAGTGATATCAAACTGTTTCGTAAGCTTTTTGCCCTGGACAAATGCAAAGTCGAAAATATACCCGGCGGTAAAGACAAAGTGGAAGAATGTGTGGCTAATTTATTACCGCTATGCAAATTAGTGATTGCTGTCCGTGATGCTGACTTTATCCATTTAGATGATGCAGAATATTCAAAAGCCAATGTGTTTTTAACCGACTGTCACGATATTGAAATGACAATGCTGGCGCAAAAAACCGTTTTAAATGCAGTTATCGGCGAATATAGCGGACTTAGTGAGCAAGACTCAGCGCTGCTTTTCGAAAATATAATGAAGTCTATCGAAATGGTCAGTTACTTAAAATGGCTAAACGACAAAGAAAATCTTGAACTCACATTTGCTGGTTCTGGTTTTTTAGATTTGATTGATTTTAGCGAGTTTAAAGTCGATTTAGCCGTTTATTTGCAGCGCATTCTGGGTAAATCGACAAACGCTAAAATCACAGACAAGCAAATAATCAATGACAAAATTGCCGATTTAACTCATGACAATCCTGATTTAATCCAATTAACCAATGGTCATGACTTGCTTAATACATTGGCAAGATACTTCAGGGACGTGATTAAACATAAAGGTCTTTCTGATGAAAACATCGCCAGTTCACTCAGAATTGCGTTTACCATGACGCACTTTAAAGAAACCCATTTATACCAGCAGTTAGTTAACTGGCAAGAACAAAACCAAACCGTATTATTCCCAATGAACACCTGATTGGGTCAGTTATAGTTGGGTGATAATTGGCGTCTTTCGACGCCAGTTTCATTTTTAATTCAGCATCTTAATTCAACACCTTAATTCAACAAACTCACCACCGAGGTTTTTAATGACGCTCGGCTAAATAGTAAACCAGCGCTGCACACTACGCTTATCATTATAATCAAGGTACCGATCAGCCACAGTGGGTCGGGCTTATATGCCATCGAAAATTGCGATTGGTAAATCAGCACACCAGCTAGCCAAGTACCAGCAATAGCGCCTGTTGCGGCAATGCTTGCGGTTATCAGCCATTCGTACCAGGCTAATCGTAAACAGGCGGCTTTTGACTGGCCAAAGCTGAGTAACAGGCCGTTTTTTTTGCGCTCGTCGGCTTCAAATCCCTTTACTGAGGCGAATATCACCAGCAATGCCATGATGCTTATCATCACGCTAAAAGCACTGATCAACAGGGTTACCATTGCCAGGGTCTTATCAAACTGAGCAGTCATTTCGTTGATTGATAACAAGCGTAAAGTGGGCTGTTGCTGCCATAATTCGGCAAGTTGCGGCCAGGCTGACTCAGGTAACTCCATACTGCCCATGTAATACAACTGGCTGTGCAGGTTGTCGATGACGGTTGGCGGTACTGTAAACCAAAATGTGATTGAACCATTGCCCGGTTTATAAACGTGGCTGGCCTTGACCATAAAATCATGACTTTGCCCATTGATCATAAAACTCAGTGTATCGCCAAGTTTAAGGCCCATATCGGTCATTACTTCATCTTCGACGGATATTTGCTGCCAGTCTGTACTGTCTTTACTCCACCATTGGCCGCTGCTTGTTGCATTGTTTTGTGGAATGTCTTGGGTAAAGTGCAGCCGCACCGGTTTTTGTAAAGTCGCCATACTGTCGCTGGGTTTATCGCTGTGCTGTGCTAATCCCAGTTGATTAATCGCCACCAACTGGCCCCGAACATAAGGTTTTAACTGACGAATTTGACTGCTAGTTTTGGCCGCCCACGCTTTAAGGGGGGCGATCTGCGCGGCCTGTGCTTGAGTTATCAGTAAGTTACCGTCGTGGTCGCGAGTATAACCCTGCATCGACTGACCAATGTCTTTCATCAACATCAGGGTAAACAGCAACAAGGTGGCACATAAACCGACACCAAGAATTTGCGTTGATTTGCTTAACAAACGTTGTTTCATCATAAACAGTGCAAAAGGCAGCAGCCCGGCACGCCCCTGAGTGAGTTTTTCGCCAACAGTTAAACAGCCCCAGGTCAGCAGCATCAGTAGCACCAAAGTGAATAACATGGTGCCAAGAGTAAGGCCACTCAGTAGGGCGTTATCAGAGTACACAATCGTCAATCCACCGATACTTAGTAATGACCAAAACAGTCGTAACCAGTGACCATTGGGCTGGTTTTGCTCGCGGATCAGCTCCGCTACTGAGACCTTTGACAAGGTAATCCAGCCGGGCACCTGAAAACTGAGTAACAAAACAAACAACACCGCGATGGTTTTTAGTAAGCTTAAAAATGCCCATTGGGCCGATATACCACTAAATTGGCTTTGTAATTGGTCAATGATTAAAAGCTGGCTGCCATAAGCTAGCAATAACGCCAGTGGTAACAACAAGCCAAAACCAAACAACCACTGTAAAAAACCAAGCAAAATACCCCGGCTGCGGCTCACCCCCATGCTCAGGCACAAGGCGATAAAACGTTTTTGGTTAACCAGTTGTCTGCGTCCGGCTAGGTCTATGGCGATAGCGGCCATTAAAAATAACAATACGGCTGCCAGACCGATAAAGTTTTCGACTCGCTGCCAAAATAATGCCAACGGATGACCACCTTGACGGTGCAGGGCGAGGGCTCCGGGTAATTGTTTTTTCACCCACACTAGTATGTTGTCTACCTGTTGTGGCTGGGCATTTAATAAATAACGGGTTTGAATTTTATCGCTGGCCAGCTTGGCCTGTTGCCAATCTTGTTGGGTGATCATTGCCCGCATGGCGACAGAGTGGCCTTCTAGCAGCCGATCGGGTTCATGATTGATGATGGCGGTAACTTTCAGTGAGAGTTCGCCGACCTTTAGTAATTGCCCCATGGTTAGCCCTAAACGACTGAAAAGCCGGGGGTCGACCCAGATGTTACCGGGTCGCGGACCTGCTTGACGGCTTGCGTTTTGACCTGCAAGTTCACTACTTATCTTTAGCGAGCCTTGTAATGGATAACGCTCATCAACGGTTTTAAGTTGGACTGATTGAAATTGTTTTAGGTGGGTGAGTGTGATGGTTTGCAAGCGGCTGACAGAGTGGGCGGTGGACGATTCTTTTAGATAAGCCAGTTGGTTTGGTTTTAATGGCTGGTATTGGCTAACAACTAAATCGGCACCGAGTAATTGTTGTAAATTGTTGGTAAGATAATGCTGTACCGAGCCGCTGGTTAAGCTTAAGGTCAGCAAAAAAAACAGCAAACACAGCTGTGTCCAGCGTAATAAGCGGCTATCGCTGGTGGCGTATTGCTGAATAAAGTGGTCCCATGCCAGCGTCACTATTACCCGGTTCATGATACCACCTGTAAAGCCTTTGGTGATTGCTGGCGCAATTGACCACCAGACAGTTCAAAGCAATGATCGGCCCGTTGCGACAAACGTTTACTATGGGTGACCAGCACCAACCCTGTTTGGTTTACCCGGCTACAGTCAAACATTAACCCGGTGACTTGAGCAGCCGTTTTTTCATCGAGGTTACCAGTCGGTTCATCGGCAAATACAAATGCCGGATGAGCAACAAATGCCCGGGCGATAGCGATACGTTGTTGTTCGCCGCCGCTGAGTTCGTTAGGTTTATGGCTGGCGCGGTTTTCAAGGCCAACCTGTGCCAGCCAGTGGCGTGCTTTGTCGATGGCTTGTTTATCGCCTTTGAGTTTTAGAGGCAGCGCGATGTTATTGAGAGCATCAAGCTCTGGCAGTAGTTGAAATTGCTGAAAGATAAACCCGGATTGTTGTTGTAACCGCCCGGCAGGTTGAACCTTGTCTTGGTCGTAAAAGCTCACTTCGCCAGCTTTGGGCGCTTCAAGACCGGCAAGAATAACCAATAGACTCGATTTACCCGCCCCGGAAGGCCCAACAATCGCATAAGACTGGCCGCTGTTAATGCTTAAGGACACATCATCAAACAAGCAAATTTTATCTGCTTTGGTGGTAAAGTGGTGTGAAACCCCATCCAATACAATACGTTTATTCATTAGCAAGCTGCCCAATAATGGTTAATATGACAATCAGAATAACCGGGCGGATGTGAAATGAATGTGAAATTGGCGGTAAGTTAGTGGGTGAGGTTGGTAGAGTGTTAATTGATCCCTATTTAAAAAGGCGGTTAAATCGAACACGATCAAACTCGAAATTGTATAAAGAGCCCTCACTCACAGGGATATCTAATGGGTCGTTAAAGGTTTTTAGTACCCGTTTTAAAGGTGTTCATTGGTGTACCGACGTATAACAAGCGTGCTCCTTAATTTTGTTGCCATATTGCACTGCACTGCTTTGGTTACACCAGTCGGAAAGGGAGCTACATGACGCTCACCTGTTTCCTTATTAATCAATACCTGAGCATGATATTCTGTAACCCACCGAGAAATTTGAATATCGACAACTTGCCTCTTTTCTACATCGGCCTCTTCATCATCGCCCTCTGGCAGGGCATTGTTGAATAAATCAACATTTAACCAACCTTTCGGTCTTTGAGTGGGTTTCCTATAATCCTTTTGTAGCGCAGCATCGCCAGCTCAACATGACTGTGCAACCCATCGTTGGTTTTCTGTTGCCAACCCATTCTCCCATGATTTTGGGTGTCCTCTATATGCTGGTTTCGCTCTGGGTTATCGCCTTTTACCGCATTCTTAGGCGGT